>JBEKCP010000328.1:0-7002 GCA_050014815.1 Thermoguttaceae bacterium
GTTCGCCATGCGTGAGGACGGCATCGCCGGTCCGTGGCCACCGGCCGGCGTGTTTTCCCGCGATCTTGGGCGGGATGGGTCCTCGGGCATGGGGGAGAAGGGAATCTGCCCGACTGCGAAATGCGGAAGAACGTCGCCGCCTTCGCCGGCGAGTCGGCCGCAGGCACTTCACCTCACACGGGTCCACGGACGTACCTGAGGTGAGTGCGTTTTCCAGCTCGAATCCGCATCTCAGGACACTAGCCCGAAGCGCAAGCGAGGGGGCGACAAGGAGTTCCCCTCGCTTGCGCGTCGGGCTAGTGTCGGGCGACCTCTGCCCGGATGTCCTGCCCATCAATAATCCGCCCCTGGCCGCCGGGCCCCGGCTGCCGTATCCTTAGACTTGGCTCGGAGTGGACCGGATGGTCGCTCGCCTGGCCTCTGGGCCGGCGAGAGGAAAGTCCGGGCTCCGCAGGACACGGTGATGGGTAACACCCACCGGCCGCAAGGCCAGGGAAAGTGCAACAGAAAGCAGACCGCCTCGGGGGTGTAATCACCCCAGTGGTGTACCAACCCCCAAGGTAAGGGTGAAACGGCGAGGTAAGAGCTCACCAGCGGGTCGGGTGACCGGCCCGGCTAGGCAAACCCCACCGGGAGCAAGGTCAAACAGGGGGCACACTCCGGCGGGCCAACTCGTTGGTCTGCCGCCGGGGCGGACTGGTCCGGTCCGCTATCGACCTCCGGGTAGACCGCTGGAGAGGCCGAGCAATTGGCCTCCTAGAGAAATGATCATCGCCCGGCCCTTCCGGGGCCGCGGCACAGAACCCGGCTTACAGGTCCACTCCGAGCCGCTTCTTCCGCGGATCGGGCACCATGCGTAGCATGGTCGTCCGCGGCCACTGTCTTCGCCTATCGTTTTACTGCACGACCGGGACCATTTGGTGGTCGATGAGCTGGAGCAGTTTCGAGATGCAGAGCTTGTTCATGCTCGTCTGATGCTGGTGGGCCTCGGCCTGGAGCGATTCGTGCATGCTCTTGGGGATTCGGACCGTGATGACCCTGGTGATTTCCTCCTCGGGGGCCGGCGCCGCGGTCTTTCGACGCAGCTCCGTGAGCATCCGCTGGATCTCTTGGTAGGCCGGCGTCTCTTTGAACTCGGCCAGTGCCTCCAGCGTGGGACAGATCCGGGGGATCAGACCGTTGCGGCCGAAGACCTCGCGATAGAAGCTGACCCAGTCGGGGTGGCCGCGGTACAGGGTTTCCGCCTCCCTCTGGATTGCCTCGTGCGTCTCTGGGGCAGGGTTCTCGGGCGTAGTGGGGGTGATTGCTCTCACCGGACGAACCTCCGTGAAAAAAGTGGGCCGATTGGTCGATACTGAACATGGCCCTGGGGCCAGTTCCCTTTGGGTGCCCAATTGTGTGGCCCAAAGCAAACCGGCCCTTCGTCCGGATGACGCGTACTGTGCAAGGTGTTGCCGTGCAAGCAGTTATATCACTGCTTGCACGGTCCCGCCCGGGGATGGCCCTTGACTTTTCTTCGCAAGACGGCATCTCGCCGGCGATGGCCGCAGCGGGAATTCTCTTGACGGCCGGCCTCGATCTGACCGTGGCGTACACCTGACAGTTTTTTATTCGGGATCATCGTTTTTGCCGGCCGGACACTTGACTTTGTCTTGTTTCCTCAAGTGTCCAACTCGATTTACGCCCGGCCGAGCTCGGCCGCAACCTTGACGAAAGGGCCGACGCCGGGTAAACTAGATGTTCTTGGAACACAGGCATTTCGGTGTTTTTTCGGGCGTTCGCCCTGTAGTTCGCACCTGTCTGGCCCCAGCCGGGCACTTTGTTTGCCTGGCTTGCCCGGCGGCAAGGGATCTGCACCGTACGCGGGGAGTAGTGATACGTTTCCGAAGGCGAAATATCGCATTTCAGCCCGCAAAAACTATATGAGCGATTCGACCTTGACTCCACCAGAGGCGGGGCCCCAGGGACCATCCGGTAACGGCGATTCGGGCTCGCACTCCTCCGCGAGCGGAGCCAATGTAATCGTCCGCGATGACCAGCCGACGGTGGTTACCCACCGCGCGCCTCTGGAGAGGGGATCGGTCTCGGACTCGGCCGCCCGGATCCTTCAGGGGCGAATCCTTCCCGGCGACCGGCTGGGGCACTTCGAGCTGGTCCAGTATGTGGGCGGCGGGGGGATGGGCCGCGTCTTCCGCGCCCTCGATCCCCGCCTTGCCCGAACGGTGGCCGTGAAAGTGCTCTCCCCCGAGCAGTCGGCCGACAACGAGACCTTGCTGCGTTTCCAGAACGAGGCGCAGTCGGCGGCGCGGCTCGATCACGACAATATCGCCCGGGTGTATTACGTGGGCGAAGATCGGGGACTGCACTACATCGTGATGGAGTTCATCGAGGGGGTGAACGTCCGGCACCTTGTCGACACGCGGGGGCCGCTCCCGCTGGCCGAGGCAGTCAGTTACGCCCTTCAAGTGGCCGACGCGCTGACCCATGCCGCCAGCCGCAACGTGGTCCATCGCGACATCAAGCCGTCGAACCTGCTGATCACCCCTGAAGGCCAGGCGAAACTGATCGACATGGGGTTGGCCCGGCTCCGCGAGACGGACGCGGCGGCGGCCGACCTGACGGCCAGCGGCGTGACGCTGGGCACCTTCGACTATATCTCGCCGGAGCAGGCCCGCGACCCCCGCAACGCCGACGTCCGCAGCGACATCTATTCACTCGGCTGCACGCTCTTCTACATGCTGGCCGGCCGGCCGCCGTTCTTGGGCGGGACCATGCTCCAGAAGCTATTGCAACACCAGGGCGATCAGCCGCCGGATGTCCGCCAGTTCCGGCCGGAACTGCCGGAAGAGGTCTCGCGAATCCTCCGCAAGATGCTGGCGAAGGACCCGCGGCATCGCCATCAGGCGCCGGCCGAGTTGGTCGGCGATCTGCTGGCGCTGGTCAAGTCCGCCGGGTTGCGGCGAATGGCATCCGGGGGCCGGCCCTGGGGCGCGGCGGGCCAGACGGTCCCATTTCTGCACCGCCATCTCCCCTGGATCGTCTCGCTGGTGGCGCTGGTGGCGATCGTCGCCGCCCTGGACGTCTTTTGGTCCCGCCCCGGCCCCCAGGACAGCCTGGAGCCGGTCATTCCGGCGATCGAAGTCCGGGAGGGGCAGAAAGAGGGTGAGAAGAGTGAGAAGGGCGAGAAAAGTGAGAAGGGCGAGAAGGGGACCTCGCCAGTCGATACTCCGCGTTGACACCTTCCGGCCCGCGAAGGTACGATCTCTTCTTGGTGCTCTGTCTGACAGCGCACTCGGGCGATTAGCTCAGTTGGTTAGAGCGCTGCCCTTACAAGGCAGAGGTCGTCAGTCCGAGTCTGACATCGCCCACTGAACCCGACATGCCCGGCATTGTACGGCCCGTCGGGAGTTGACGGAATAGACGGGTCCCCCTATAGTGAAGTGCCGTGGCGGCCTGCTGGCGTCTGGGACGGGGGTATGCTCATGGGGTCCGGCGAGGGAGCGGGGACGGGGTTTGCGACGAGCCGCGGGCGGAATTATCCCGCCATCCGGCAGTTCACCGTCTTCCTGGAGAATCGGGTCGGGCAGCTCCTGGAAGTGGTCCGCCGTTTCGAGGGCACGAAGGTCCGGATCGTGGCCCTCTCGGTCTCCGACGCGGGGGAGTGTGCGTTCGTGCGTTTCCTCCTGAGCCACCCGGAGGAGGGTCGCGAGATCCTTGAGCGGGCGGGCCTGGCGATCATCGAGAGCGACCTGATCGGCATCGACCTGCCGGAGGGCCCGCACGCCCTGTTGCGGATCTGCACGGCCCTGTTGCAGGCCGAGGTGAACATCATCCAGGCATACCCCCTTCTGGTGCGTCCCCGCGGCCGGGCGGCGGTGGCCCTGATGGTCGACAATATCGAGATGGGGTTAGAAACGCTGACCTCTAAAGGGTTTACGATGATAACCGACGCCGACCTTCAGGAGCCGGAGGGAGAGGCGTAGGCGGGACAGGGATTGGGGATTAGGGATTAGGCCGGACATTGCAAATTGCAAATTGCAAATTGAAGATTGGAAATTTGAGATTTGCAATTTGCAATTGCCAATTTGCAATAGTTCATTCTTCCGCCCTCCGCCCTCCACCTTCCGCCTTCCTTTGCGGCCCACCGTTGCCCGGAGTCCGCCGGGTCGTTATCATTGAATTAAGGTCTTTTGTCCTCGGAACTTCCATATTGGGAAGAGGCATCCCCCTCTCGAAGCATGTATCGACGCACCGCTGCGCTCCTGGTGGCCTTTGCGGCATGGTATGGGTTGGCCGCGGGCTTGGCCGCCGTGGGGTCCGAAAAGCCGTCGCCCCCCAAAGACGACTACTACGAACTCTATAAGATGCTGGCCGACACGGTCGACCAGGTCGATCGCAATTACGTCAAGGAAGTCAGCCGGCGAGAACTCATCGAGGCCGCGATCAGGGGCGTGGTGAACCGGCTCGACCCCTACTCGACCTACATCGGGCCGGAGGAGTTGGCCCAGTTCCGCACCAGCGTGGAGAACGAGTTCGGCGGGGTCGGCATCCAACTGTCGACCGACGACGGCGACCTGCGGGTGCTCAGCCCGATCTACGGCACTCCCGCCTACCGGGCCGGCATCCTTGCCGGCGACCGGATCACCGCAATCGACGGCAAGAGCACCGACGGCCTCTCGCTGGACGAGGCCGTCGCGCGCATGAAGGGGAAAGAAGGCAGCAGCGTCACCTTGGCCGTCGTCCACCGGGGGACGCTCCAGCGGGAGCAGTTTACGCTCGTGCGGGAAAGAATCCGCGTCGAGACCGTGCTGGGCGATCACCGCAAGCCGGACGACACCTGGGACTTCATGCTGGATCCGCCCGCGGGGATCGGCTACGTCCGGGTCACGGCCTTCAGCCGCGAGACGTCCAACGATCTTCGCAAGGCGCTGGAGGACCTCAAGGCGCGGAAGTTCCGCGGACTGGTGGTGGACCTGCGGTTCAACCCGGGCGGACTGCTCAGTTCCGCCATCGAGGTGAGCAATCTGTTCATCTCGCACGGCCGCATCGTCAGCACCAAGGGCCGCAACACGCCGGAGCATGCCTGGGACGCGCAGAAGAACGGCGCCTTCGAGGGCTTTCCCATGGTCGTGCTCGTGAACCGCTACAGCGCCAGTGCCAGCGAGATCGTCTCCGCCTGCATACAGGATCACAAGCGGGCGGTCCTGGTCGGCGAGCGGACGTGGGGGAAAGGGAGCGTGCAGAACATCATCGACCTGAATGACGGCCGCAGCGCGCTGAAACTCACCACGGCGGCGTTCCATCGGCCCAGCGGGAAGAACATCCATCGCTTCCCGGACTCCACGGAGAAGGACGAGTGGGGCGTGATGCCCGACCCCGGTTACGATTGCCGCCTGACGGACCGCGAAACCACGGCACTGTTGGTCGATCGCCAGCATCGCGACATCTTGCAGCCCGGTCCTGGAGGGCCGGCGGCGAAACCGCAAGCGATGGTGAAGGCGGATGAGACGAAGAAAACGGGGGCGGCCGCCAAGCCCCCGGCGGCCGGACCCGGCGCGGCGACTGATCCCCCAAAAAAGACCAAAACGGCCGGACCCGGCGCCGCGGCCAACCCCGAAGAAAAAGCCAAGACGCCCGGACCCGGCGCCGCGGACCCGCCCGAGGAAAAGACCAAGCCAACGGCCAAGCCGTCGCCGGAGGCCACGCCCGCCGGAGCCCCGGACCCGGCCAAGACTGCCCAACCCGATCCGAGCCGCAGCGGAATCCAGACGGCCCCGGTGGTGGATCGCCAGTTGCAGATGGCGGTGAAGTATCTGAGCACGGAGCTGGCCCGCGCGAAGTGAACGTCCTGACGCTGGAGACCACCTGCGACGAAACGGCGGCGGCCGTGGTGACGGACCAGTTGGAGGTCCGCTCGTCGGTCGTGGCCTCCCAGGACGATCTCCACCGGCGGTTCGGGGGCGTCGTGCCGGAGATTGCGTCCCGCGCCCACTTGGAACGGATCCTGCCGGTCATCGACGAGGCGATCCGCCGTGCCGGATTGTCATTGGCCGATCTGGACGCCGTCGCCGTGGCGAACACGCCCGGGCTGGCGGGCTCGCTCCTGGTGGGCCTGGCGGCGGCGAAGGCCCTGGCGGTCGCGCTGGACATTCCCCTGGTGGCCGTGAACCACCTCCAGGCCCACATCTACGCCTGCCGGCTGGCCGCGGCGCCGCGGGAGGTCTTCCCGTGCGTCGGGCTGATCATCAGCGGCGGACATACCAGCCTCTACCGCTGCCTTGGCCCGCTGGACTTCGATCTCCTGGGCGCCACGATCGACGACGCCGCGGGCGAGGCATTCGACAAGGTAGCCGCCATGCTGGGGCTCGGTTACCCGGGCGGGCCGGCGATCCAGCGGGCGGCCGAGGGGGGCAACCCCCGCGCCTACGCCCTCCCCCGCGCCTTCTTCCACGACGATGAGCGGCTCGATTTCAGCCTGAGCGGACTGAAGACGGCGGTTCGCTACCGGATCGCGGGGCCGGGCCGCCCCGATTTCTCGCAAATCAAGCTGAGCCCGCAGCAGGTGGCCGATCTGGCGGCGAGTTTTCAGGAGGCGGTCGTCGACTGCCTGGCGGACAAGGCGTTTGCCGCGCTCGGGCAGACCGGGCTGGGGATCTTGTGTGTCGGCGGCGGCGTGGCGGCCAATGCACGGCTCCGCGCCCGGCTTCAGGAAGAGGCCCAAGGCCGGGGCATCCAGTTGCACGTTGCGCCCGTCCGGCTCTGCACCGACAACGCGGTCATGGGCGCCATCGCCGTCGAGCGGCTCAAGGCCGGACTGGTCGAGCCGTTGGACCTGGACGCGTATCCCGGCGTAATCCGGAAGAAGGGCTGAGCCGTCCCATGGTTCCCTCTCCCGCCGGGAGAGGGTTAGGGTGAGGGCGCCTCGCAAATCGGCGCCGCCCTCACCCCCTGCCCCTCTCCCAAAGGGAGAGGGGAGCCTGACGGACGCCCCTACGGTTTCGC
>JBEKCP010000329.1:0-6984 GCA_050014815.1 Thermoguttaceae bacterium
GTTACCCCCCAAGCCCAGCGTCAAGTCGTCTTCGCCGCCCGTCGCCAAGCACAAGAAATTGCGGAAGAACAAATCTCCGCGTCAACATGAAGTTTTCATCACCCCAGGCGGGACCTACTCGGCAGGCGGGACCTACTTCGGGCAGTCCCGCCCGGCAGGCGGGACCTACTTTGGACAGTCCCGCCCGGCAGGCGGGACCTACTCGGCAGGCGGGACCTCTGATATGCTGCTCTCGGAGAGGGCGAGAAGGACGTGCACAACTCCGAAGGCAAAGGCCAGGGAGCAAGAGACTGGAAAATCGCCAAAGCGCTGACCAACAGGCCCATCGGGTAGGCGAAAATGGGGCGGCCGCTCCGGCGCTGCCCTCACCCCCGGGTACCCGGGCACCGCGCGAAGCGTGGTCGCGGGTCCCTCTCCCACTCGTGCCGCTACGGCACGCGGGAGAAGGGAGCTCTTGTGCTCGCGCGGAGCTTCAAGGCGGCCCAGACGGCCAGCTTCTCGCGGAAGATCTTGACGTTGTGGCGGATATCCACGGGAAAGGCCGGGTGGATCAGGAAATCCCCGATCGCCGCGGTCAGCGGATGACTGCGGCCCAGCCGGCGGACCTCGTCCAGGAACTCGGCGATCTGGCGGCGGCCCGAAGGCATCTGCCCCCCGCGCGGCTCCAGGACGATGACCGGCCGCTCGTGCCCCGGCCGCCCCACGCCCACCAAGGCGCTGCGAGCGATCTTCGGGTGCCGGTTGAACACCGCTTCGCAGCGGACCGGATACATCGGCCCGTCGGGGGTCAGCACGCGGTGGGCCAGCCGGCCGCAGAACCAGAATCGCCCCTTTTCGTCGAAATACCCGGCATCGCCCATCCGATGCCAAACGTCCGGCCCGTCCGGGATCTTCGCCGCCAGGTTGGCCTCTCCACGGGTGACGTACCGCCGGGTGACCACCGGCCCGCGGACCACCAGCTCGCCGATCTCGCGGGGCGGCAGTTCCACCGCCTCGGCCATCGAGCGGATCGGGCCATCGACGATCCGGATGACCCGTGCCCGGATGCCCGGGAAACATCGCCCCACGCAGACGCCCTCGCCCTGGCGGGTTGCGGCCGCGGTCTCGCCGAGGACCTCGGCGGCCGAGATCGAGGCGACCGGCAGGGCCTCGGTCGCACCGTAGGGAGTGTGGACTTCTCCCTCGGGATGGATGCAGGACTTCATTCGCTCCAGGACCTCGGCCGGAACGGGGGCCCCGGCCGAGAGGATCCGCCGGACGCTCGGCAGCCGAATCCCGCGGTCCTGGCAATATCGCCCCACGCGGTTCCAGATCGCCGGCGAGCCGAAGGCTTGGGTCACTTGCCAGTCGCCGATCGCCTCGACGATCTTGGCGGGATCGACCTGCGCGGGCCGCGAGGGGTCCATGTCCGGGATTACCGTCGTCACGCCCATCGCGCAGTTGAACAGTCCGAACAGCGGAAAGCCCGGCAGATCGACCTCACCCGGCCGAACCGCGTAGAAATCGCGAATCGCGTCGACCTGGGCGTCGAAATTCGCGTGGGAGTAGAGTACGCCTTTGGGCGGACCCGTGCTGCCGGTGGTAAAGATGATGGCCGCCGGGTCGTCGCTGCGGCCCTGCGATTGGAGCGGCGGGGCTGCTCGCAGCTCCGCCAGCGTCCGCCCGCCCCAAAACCACCGGCGGCCGACCGTGACGTTGAACCTCGCCTGCGGAAACCGGTAGCGGAGGAACATCCGGACCGCCTGCACCAGCGGAATGGCGACGAAGCCTTGCGGCTGGGCCTCGGCCAGGCACCGCACGAGGTTCCCCCGGCCCATGCCCGGGTCGATCAGGATCGCCACCGCCCGGGCCTTGAACAGGCCGAACACCAGGGCGATAAAGTCGATGCCCGGCGGCACCAACAGGGCCAGCCTTGTGCCGGGCGTTACACCCATCGCGGCCAGTCCGCCGGCGATCCGGTCGGTCTGGTCGTCGAGTTGCCGGAAGGTAACCTGGCGGTACTGCCGCTTTCCCCGGCGATCGTAGCCCAGCGGCTCGACGACGGCCGCGGCCTCGGGCATGGCCCGGGCCGAAACGGTCAGCCGCCGAGCAACGTTCATCACGCGGTCGGGATCGTCGGTGGGCAGCATATCCTTATCATGGCGGTTTCGCCCCGCCGCCGCAATGGCGCCGCGCAGGCCCCTCCATCGTGAGCTATGCTTGAAATAAGGCAGGCTTCTCGTGACTGCGGTTCAATGGTGGTGTAGTGGTAAACTACGATTATAGTGGCGTGTCCGGGCATTCGAGGCCAAGATTCCGCGACGGTGCGGCCACCCGATGAACGTTAAGATCATCTCCTGCTGGTTCGCCACATCGTACGGCGCCTACACCGACGGGCTCCGCCGCGCCCTGGAGCGCCGTCTCGGCTGCGAGGTCGGCATCATCGCGACCAACTGCGGCTGTGACGACCCCATGGCAGTGCAAAGGCGGTTCCAGGATCGGCGCTGCGAGTACTTCGAGCTGCCTAACGTCCGTTTCCACAAGTCGACGAGTCCGCTCAAGTACTGGCTCCGCACGCAGGCGCGCAGCCTCGTCTGCCGGGAGCGCGCGCGCCAATTCCACCGCCGCGACGGCGCCGCCGAGGTGCTTCACTTTCAGCAGATCCTGAACGCGACCGGCTCCGCTACCGTCTTCCATTGGCTCCGCATGCCGTCGCGCGCGGCGCGCGTGGTGACGGTACACGAGCTGGACCCGTACCAACTCGACTTTCCGGAGAGCAACCTCCAATACAATCGGGCGGACCGCATCATCGTCCACTTTCAGGAGCTGAAGGACAGCCTGTGCGGGCTCGGCGTCGACGGACGGCGCATCGACGTCGTGCAGCACGGCGTGGAGATCCGGCCGCCCGTGGACGGGCCGCGCGAAGGAATCATCTTCTACGGCGGTCATCACCTGGAAAGCGGCAAGGGCTTCAACACGCTGCTGGAGGCCATGCGCCTGGTGAAGCAGCGTCTCGGCGCGCGGGCGCCGCGGTTGACGATCCACGGCCACTATGGCGCGGCCACCCCCGGCGGGGCCCTGCGCGCGAGCCGCGAGGGCGGGCTCGGCGACGACGTGCGCTGGCTCAATGAGATCACGCTCGATGCGGCGGTCGGCGAGTATCAGCGGGCGCTGCTCTGTGTGCTCCCCTATACGGGGAGCTTCGCCGGGTACGCCGCCGGCCTGGCAATGGCGCATGGCGCGGCCGTGATCGGCACGCGTCGCGCCGGTCTGCCCGACCACGTCGGGGATGCCGGTCGCTTCGTCGCCGAGAACGGAGCGGGCGAACTGGCCGAGGCGATCGTCGATCTGCTCGGCGAGGAGGCCTCGCGGCGCGACCTGGCTGCGCGCGGGCGGGCAAGGGCCGAGGCGGTTCTCGGCTGGGACCCCGTCGCGGCCCGGACGCTCGACTCCTACCGCCACGCCATCGAGCTTCGCGCGCCGCACTAAATGGCCTTGCGTAATCTTGCTATTGTTCAGCGACTTTCTTGTATGAAACGATATGGATCGACGGCTCAGGATCGTAGTGCAACTCGACAACGCCGACAACCTCGTAGGTTCCCAATGCGTCCGGGGGAGCCGTGGGGGCATAAAGTAGTTTTCCTGCCGCTTCAAGACGCGATTTCCTGAAATGCCCCCTCGCCCGAACGTACCGGTGGTCGATATCTTCGATTCTGGTGGTCTCAGTGAGGATGAGGATTTCGGGGTGATCGACCACGACGTTGTCATATGTCCCAGACCAAGTGGTGCGATCGTGCCTGTCTGCGGGCCGCTCTCCTTGCACGATCAACCTCTTATCATGCTCGGAAATACAGATTGTGCCACATGAGTACCATGTCGATGTCAGGTCCATGCCGACGATGTACTTCTTGTAAATCACTCCGTTTCTGTCCACCCGTTCTCCACTTCCTTCAGCGAAGAACCTAGTCGCATCAGTCCATTTAGGAAACGGGCCCTCTGGCGATATTGGAAATAGCCATCTTCCGCTGCTGTGGATCCTAATATCATATCCGTCATCAATTGCCGTGACCGTGACGGTATCGGTTCGAGTCCAGGGGCGAACACAAATCGCTGTAATCACCGATGCTAATGTCAACGAGATTATTCCCCATGTTATTCTCATTGGCCGTTTCATGACTGCTCGTCCTCTTGCACTCGGTCGCGTAAAGCCTGCAATTCGACGACGATGGTGAGTCCGGCACGCGGAGCGTGCCGGCTACATTTCACAGCGACGCGAGCGTATCGGCCTCGGCACAGGGGGCCTCGAAGGGCTGGTCGTCCGTCACGCGGATATTCCAGGGGCCGTCCACCCGGTAGACAACTCCCCGCCACCGGACGGTCCGGACGAAGATCGCCCGCACAAGCGCCGCCACATAGACGATCTGCGTCAGGACAATGGCGGGCCATACTCGGGCCGCGTTCCAGGGGGTCAACCATCGTGCGGGCTCGCCGCGGGCGCGGGCGATGCGGCGGACGCAGAGTTCCACCGGCAGCACCAACAGGGGCATCGCCGCCAGGTAGAGGGCCAGGCCCGAGGCCGTCCAGGCCGCGGCCTCCCGCGCCCCCGCAGCGAGGCCCCAGATCGCCACGGCGGCCGCTGCGGCCATCGCCAGCGACGTTCCGATTCCGTGGGCGAGCACCAGGGGCCAACGGGAATGGTAGAGCCTTGCCGCGAGCAATTGGCGGCTGACCCAGGTGAAGAAGCCGGACATGTCGCCCCTCTCCCGGTTGATCATCATCAGCGGCGCCGCGAAGGCCACCCGCAGCCCGGCGGCCCGCATGGCCTGGTAGAGCATCGTATCTTCGCAGAGGGCCTGTCCCCACCGCTCGGCGAGATTGCACTGCCGCAGGACGCGGGTCTTGATGGCCAGCGTGCCGCCCCAGGGGATGCCGTACCAGTACATCTGAACGACCGCGGCGGCATTCCAGATCGAGCGGACCAGGGTCGCCCACGAGACTTCATCCGGCATGTACCAGCGGTTGCCCGTCGCCACGCCGACCTGAGGGTCGGCCAGCGGCGCGACCAATTCGCGGAGCCAGCCGGGATGGGGAATCGTGTCGGCATCCAGCAGGGCCACGACCTCATACGACTCGTCGAGGCTGCCAATAGCCTGCAACAGGCTGCTGCACTTGAGGCTGCAAGTCTCGCGGCGATTGGTCAGGGGCTGGATGTCGACGTGGGCCGCCGGGCACTGACCCGCCACCCGCTCGACGACCTCCCATGCGGGATCTTCGCGACGATCGACGACGATTTTCACGTCGTAGGCGGGGTAATCCAGGCGAAAAACGGCCGCCAGACACCGCCCGAGAAACGGATCCGCCCCCCGCAGACACAAGACGACGGCCGCCTTCGGCCGGAACTCCGGCTGGCCGCGGGTCCGACCCGCGCGGTGCAGGGCCCGGACGAACCGGGCGACCATGGCAGCCTGCCCCACAATCAAGGCCACCAGGACCCAGAATATAATCACTGCCAGATCGTTCACGGGCAATCCCGAACCATAGCAACCCTGCCCGAACCAAATCACCGGGAGCCCGACCATTATACGGGTTCTGGTGCCCGGCCCAACAGCACCCGGCACTTTGGGATAGTTCCCAAATCCCCTATCTTGCGAACTCTCCCGTGCATGACACCTTAACACCGAGGACCGAAAACTTTTTCCAGCCCGCCCGGTGTTGCAACACGGGCAACACCCGGGCACAATGATCATATTACTGTTTGCGGACCACCCCCCCAAGGTTGGAGTATGCCTTACCATCTGCTCACCGGTGCCACCGGACTTCTGGGGGCGTATCTGCTGCACGACAGTCTCCTGGCAGGGCGGCGCATGGCGGTGCTGGCTCGGCCCTCAAAATCCCAATCAGCGCGGCAGCGAATCGAGGGCTTGCTTCGCCGCTGGGAAGTGGCTGACGGCAGGCCCCTGCCCCGGCCGGTGGTGCTCCAGAGCGATCTGTCGCACGTCGATTTGGGCCTGGACGGCGGCGCCCTGCAGTGGATCGCCCGGAACTGCGTTTCGGTCGTCCACAATGCGGCCAGCCTGACCTTCCGGGGTGACGACTCCGACGCCGAGCCCTGGCTGTCCAATGTCGAGGGCACCCGGCGGATGCTGGAGTTGTGCCGGGTGACGGGCATTCGCCAGTTCCACCATGTTTCGACGGCGTACGTGTGCGGGCTCCGCGAGGGGCGGATCCTGGAAAGCGAGCTCGACTTGGGCCAGCCGATGGGCAACGTCTACGAGAAGAGCAAGCTCCAGGGGGAGTTGCTCGTCCGCCGGGCCGGCTGGATCGATCCACCGACTATCTACCGCCCGTCGATCATCGTCGGAGACTCGCAGACGGGCTATACGAGCACGTTCCACGGCTTCTACGCCCCGCTGAAGCTGGCGCATACCATCGTCAGCAAAGTGCTCCTCGGCGCCACGGCGGGGCGACTGCTCGTCGAGGCGTTGGGACTGAAGGGCGCGGAGCGGAAGAACTTCGTTCCGGTCGATTGGACAAGCGCCGTGATGACGCACGTCCACGGCCGGCCCGATCTGCACGGCAAGACCTATCACCTGACGTCCCCGCGGCCGGTGCCGCTTTGGGAACTGGCCGAGGTGATGCACGAGACCGTCGAGACGTACTCGCAAACGGCCGATCCCGGCGATGAAGGGAGGTGCGACGGGGCGTGGTTCGAGCAGACGTTCCGCGAGCAGATGGCGATTTACGGGGCGTACTGGCGGGACGATCCGGAGTTCGACGCGAGCAACACCTGCCGGGCGGCGCCCCACTTGCCCTGCCCGGAATTGGACCGCCGCCGGATGATGCACCTTGCCAAGTTCGCCATAGACTCGAACTTCGGCCGGGTCCGCGAGCCGAAGTCCCGCCCCGACTTCGATGTCCATCACCACATGGCCAGGCTGCTGGCGGCCGGCGATCGCCAAAGCGACGGCCAGCGGAGCTACGCGCGCCTCGGGCTGGAGGTCAACG
>JBEKCP010000330.1:0-6967 GCA_050014815.1 Thermoguttaceae bacterium
AATCCGTTTCTGGCAGTCGCCGATGACCAGCCGGACGGAGGGAAAGTCCTTTTCGATCGCGCCGGCAATCTCGCCCCATACATCCAGCCCAACATATTCCGTTTGCCGGCCGATATCTTCAAAACGCAGGTGCGATCCGGTTCCCGGCCCGATCTCCAACGTCCTTCCTCCGGCGACGGCGCTTCGCAGCGCATAGTAATGGCCAAAGCGATCAACCCATCCGAACTTGGAGGAGTGAACGTTCTTCAAATAGTGCGCATACCAATCTTCCAGGATGCGCAACTGCTCCGCGGTCAGCGGCGGTCTGGCTTTCGGCCAGCGAGGTTTATCCGAGTCGTGTGCCATTCGCGCTCCGTCCTTTTCGGATACGTCCAGCCAAGGATCCGGCTTGCGGCAGAGAACCTGGTATTGCCCACCCAGGGGGATCTTTTGCAGGCTTCTTTCTAAAGGCCTGAGTCCGCGCAGTATCCGCGGGAAAATGAACCGATAATCGATTCGCAGCACGTCAAAACCCGCATCCCGAAGCAGTCTTTTTGCCCGGCGGGGAAAGATCATGATCGCGTCCCGGTCGAAGGGAACCCGGCTCATCATGTACCGCGTCATCGGGTTCCACGGATTGTTCTCCCAAAATGCGAATATCCCTCCGGGGCGCAGCGCGGAACAGATCAACTCCAGTGCAGGCGGCCGTTGGGCAGGCACGATGTGATGGAAAACCCCGTTGGTAAATGCCAGATCGATTCCGCCGGACGGCCGATAAGCCCGCAGTTCCGTATACTTCGCCGCATATTTAACGTATCGCTCTTGCGCGAGCTTGATCGATTCGGTCGAAACGTCCAACCCCAAGCAAGACTCCGACTGCAAGTATTTGAAGAAGTATGGGGTGGCCGTCCCCGTGCCGCAACCGAAGTCCAGCACGTGCCGCGCCTCAAAGCCCAGACCGGCGAGGCAACGCGAGAGATACACGATCCGTTGCTCGGCGAAGTAGAATTTGTCCTCGCCGGTGAACTGGAGCCCCCGTTGCAATTGAGCGTCGTAGTCCGCGGCATAACGGTCGAATTCGGACTGGCTCATATTTTTAGGCGCCAACGACAGGGCTGTGATCAATCCGGGGTCCTGGCCGCGCGAGCCTTCCAAGACCCGTGCGCCCTTTCAGCGAGCAAGCGAACCAGCGGCATGGCCCTCCAGATCGCCAGGACGCAGAACACCACCAGCAAAGGATGACTCGGGCTCAGATAATGGAACCCGGTGGCTGGAAACGCCAGCGCATCCACAATCGCGTTGACTGCGAGCCGACCTGCAACCGCCGTGAGCAGGACACATTCAGTCATAAAGGCCGGATCTCGTTTGCCACGATACAGCCCAACGCACTGCCCAAGAAACGCGACCAGCGCCATGACTGCTACGGGCGGCATTACCGCCTGGTAGATGCGCCCGATCGCTCGTAAGACGCGCATCCTCGGGGCCTTCAACTCGGTGCGGATCACGTCGTCTGGCTGGATGCTCATCAGCCAGAACTGCAGGGATTCCGAGTCGACTCGCCCGTGCTGACCGTCGAGAGGAATGGTCGCCAGCGTTAGATCGCGATTACCGCGGACAACCAATTCCGCGCCTTGCGTCTCAGGGAACTCCACGACGAATTTCGCTCGAAGGGCGCGGGAGAACTCGTGGCCCCCGTTGCGCAACGCGAGATAGAAGTCCGGGCTATCCGACCAGGAAACCGTACACGGGACAAAGCCGCTGCCGGAAGACCTTACGAGCAAGTCGATGGCCGTCGTCGGCGAGAACGCCCAACCGGTAACTCGCATCGTCGGGGGATCGACCGGCGAGAGCGTACCGTGCGTCATTTCACGAAACAGGGCCAGGGCATGTTCATCGCCCACGCTGGGCGTGACCTTGAAATCCAGTCCTTGGAGGCAAAAGAGCGTACAGGCAGCCTGAATCAGAGATATCGGAATCTGAGCCAGGCAACTGGAATTCAAGGGGGGGATGAGCGAGTCGCGCCGCGGACCGGCCGCCAGGTCGCCGCGATCGCAAGCATCGTCGATTTCGCCGGCCAGCCGGGCATAGAACTGCCTTGCTTCCGTTCCGGACTTTGCGTGTCCCGCCTGGGCAGCCGCCTCGCGAATGACCCATAACATGTGCCCGCCCCCAATCTCGCCCTTCAGATCCTGGTCGGGTGCCGCCTCGGCGGAATACCTGGCAAACGCCTGGCCCAGCGGACCTTCGATGACAGGGCGGAGTTCACGAAAAGCGGGGCTTACGGCGTAAGCTCGCATGCGGACTTCCTTGGGGATCGGAACTTGTCGCTGCCACTCGGCAGGTTTGATACGGCCCAATGCCCCATACGCCGCAAGAAACTCGGCGTTCTTGAATTCGGAAACATTGTAAACGCCATATTTGACTCCATTGATGACACAGACCGTCGAGTAGCCGGCCAGGAGAATCGCCGCAGGAACGAGGCAGGCCAGGAACCATCGGACCGGTTGCGGATGGTGCCGCAGGACTGTCCAACCGGCCCATGCGAACAAGAGCAGAAGCGACGGCACGACCCAGATGCCCTCTTCCCGCGTCAGCCAGAAGCAACTCAGGCTCAGGCCGAGGCCCACGGCCCAAAGGTACGTCCAGCGGAGCGGCAGGTGGCGGCGAAGCGCCACGGCAAGGGCGCAGGCGAGGACCAGCCCGGTGAGCCCCGCGTAGAAGTATGCGCGCGTTGTGCGATACGCCTCGTTGATCATCCAGACCGGATCGAAGAGCACGACCGTGAAGAGCACCAACAACACCGGCGGCCTGGCCACGAGCGGCCGGAGAGCCCTAATCAAGACAAGGCAAAAAATGGTATAGACCAGGTGTTCGCCGAGCTTTAGCGGCAGGCCGATCGTATGGCAAAGGGAAATGAACATCGGGTACATCGGCCCTTTGACCAGCGTAAGCTGGTCGTAGGGACCGAGCCAATGCCCGGCGGAAAGTTGAACCGCCGAACGCACGAATAGCGCGTCGTCATAACTCGCGTGGGTCCATGCCTGCACCGGAATCACCGCCACCAGGGCGAGCTTCATGGCCGCCAGCGCCAGAAAGGTCCAGGTCAACCAGGGGGGCAGCGGCGAGATGGTATCGGACCAGTCGGCCGCCGGCTTCCCCCCGCCCGGGCGAAGTGCCTCCAGAGACACGCGGCGGAGCGAAGAGACCCAATGTCGAAATCTCTCTCCGCGCGTCCTTCCGGAATCTCGCAGATCCGTTCTTTTCCGCCGATCTTGTGCGCGACGTTTGGGCAAGGATTGCATCCTCAGCTTCAACAGGTGTCCGAGAACTGATGGAGCTCGAGCGGCATCGGCGGTCTTCGCGCGCGGCAATCAGAGGAGTTGTGCAACTAAAGACCACGTTATAACCCGACCAGGGGCGTTGGATCAAGACCGCAGCCTCCGAAATCGCCGTACGCCGCTGGACAACTTGCCGGAAAATGGTGATACCCCATAAGCGGCATCGCCGAGGCACTTTTCCGCCGGTATGCTGTTCGGATGCAGGCAGTGCTGCAACAACCCAACAACCGGTATTGATATTTCCCTGGAGCGCGGACCCGCGAGCACCCCGCCGCAGCAGGGGATTCACCAAGAAGCGGGAGAGCGGCTCGCATCGGATATCCTCGCCGCGGCCTCCCGGCAAGGTCACACGAGGCATCGCTTTCCTTCCGGCGGCACGTGGGCTATAAATGAACAGTTGCCTGCGGACGAAGCGAATTGGAAATCGATGACAGCGCGACGAGCAAAGAAGAAGCATGCTGTGCGGCAGGAACCCCCTCCTCCGGCCAGTGCGTCGCTGTCTCATCCTGTCGTCGCGGCACCCCAGCTCGCCCGTTGGACGCACCGCCTCGATTGGGTGTTGTTCGGGATTGCTTGCCTGCTGGCCGTGTTCTTCAGCGTTGTGCTTTACGACCACGCGGGGGCGTTTTGGCGCGACGAAACCTCGAGCATTCAGTTGGCATCGGTCTTGTCGATCCACACCAACGCAACGTGGCTCGTCAAGGATTCGGCGCCACCCTTGCTCCATGCGTTGCTGCGCCTGTGGACGTCGATGGGTTTCGGCGCGACCGATGAAGTGATACGGTCGTTTGGGACCGTGGTTTTCCTGGGCATCGTCGGTGCACTTGTCGTCACCTCGACGATGTTCACCCGCCGGGCACCCATCTTGGCCATGGCGATGGTGGCCTTCAATCCGACCATCTTCTACTTCGGTAGCTCGATCCGCGCATACGGTCTGGCGATGTTATTCGTGCTTCCGTGCTGTTGTGCATTCTGGAGGGTCGTCCAGAAGCCAACCGTGCGCAATGTGCCGGCTAGCCTTGTGCTGGCGCTCTTGAGTTGCCACGCCAGTTATCAGAACACGTACCTCTTGTTTGCGATCGGGTTGGCGGGCATAACCGTATGCGCGCTGTGCGGGCTCTGGAAACGCTCCCTGTTGATCATGGCGATCTGCGGCGCAACGGCGCTATCCATGCTGGTCTATATTCCGGTAATTCGTTTATATGCAAAGCCTTTACAAATCGCCGGTGCCGATGTTACCAACGAGATGATTTTCCGCGGGTTGTCCCAAGCGATCGGCAACGGCGACTCGCGGGTGTTCGCGGTCTGGGTGGGAATCGGTGCTGCCGCCCTGATCTTCCTGGTCGTGATGATCGTGCGTTCTCGCCGGACCGTCCGCACGGCGCCGTCATTGCCTCTCTATGCCCTCATCGTGATCGTGGTTGCGATGATGACAGCCTACACCTTCTTTCGAGCCAACGGGACCGTCCCGTATCCGTGGCATTACGTGCCCCTGTTGGCGCTTTTCGGAATGATGGCCGACGTTGCCGTCTGCACTGAGGATGATAGGGGTTGGGTCTTGCTCATGCGCACCGTCGCGGCGTGCGGTCTGATGCTCTTGTGCTTATCTCCGTTGTGGACATTCGCTCACATGCGGCGGACGAATATCGATCGCGTCTGCGCGGCCGTTGGTGAAAGGGCCGCGGACGACGACTTCATCCTGGTCAGTCCATTTTGGCTTTCCCCCGGCTTCAAGTACTATTATCATGGCGCGGCACCCTGGAATACGCTTCCCCTGACTTCCAGCGATCTTGAAGTCAGCCTGTTTCCCCAACCGCGCATCAGAGACCTTATGACCCAATCGCACGCAATGGACGCTACGTTCGGGCGGATCCGCCAGACTCTCTCTGCCGGAAAGAGACTCTGGGTCGTGGGTGCAATCCAGTTCCTGCCTCCGAACAGTTTGCCGCCAACGTTGCCTCCCGCGCCGCAATCGCAATATGGATGGGACAATAATGCATATACCCAAGTCTGGTCGATGCAGGCCGGGTACTTCGTCCAAACTCACGCGATCAAGGCCGAGGTCGTTGTCCCCGTAGAAGCAGGGCAATCGGTGAACTCATTGGAGAATATTCCGCTAACTCTGATTGAGGGTTGGCACTAAGTATCGCGGCCTCTTGCAGCATGCCGGTCTCATCGCAGGTTGACAAAGGCTGTTCCTCCAGACATGATGTATTGAGTAAGCGCTACGCTAGCAGGGATGGATTACCCAGGTTGTCCACCGCAAGAGAGTCATGTAGGGCGAGACAAAACCATGGCGACTCTCAGCGTCCCACTGAATGATCTGCGACGGCAATACCTGAACCTTGCCGGCGAGCTTGATGCGGCGGTTCATGCCGTGATGTCGAGCGGCCGGTATATCATGGGGCAGCAACACGACGCTTTTGAGCGGGAGTTCGCCGCCTACTGCGGGCGGAAATATGCCGTGGCGGTTGCAAACGGAACGGATGCCCTGGAAATAGCCTTGCGCGCTGCCGGCTGCGGCCCAGGGGACGAGGTGATCACCGTTGCCAACGCGGGTGGCTACGCGACGTCGGCATGCCTTCTCGTCAATGCCACGCCCGTTTATGTCGATGTCGACCCAGCCACCCTCACCGTGTTGCCGCACGCGATACGTCCGGCATTGAGTTCCCGGACAAAAGCCATCGTCGTTACGCATCTCTACGGAATGCTGGCCGACACGGAGGCCATACGGGGGGCGCTCGCGGGCTGCGAAGTTTCTATTATCGAGGACTGCGCGCAGGCGCACGGAGCAAGACGGCGCGGGCGCCCAGCCGGCAGCTTTGGAGATCTGGGCACGTTCAGTTTCTATCCGACCAAGAATCTCGGCGCGATGGGGGATGGCGGCGCGATTGTTACGGACGACGAGGTAATCGCGGAACATCTGCGCAGGTTGCGTCAGTATGGCTGGTCCGAGAAGTACAGATCCGTTTCGCCGGGAGGGTGCAACAGCCGCATGGATGAACTCCAGGCCGCGGTCTTGCGAAAGAAGTTACCTTACCTGGACCGATGGAATGAACGGCGGCGCGAGATCGTGGCGCGTTATGGTGAATCGGCGCGAGGCACCGCGCTGAGGCTGGTTCACGAGCCAGTTCCCGAGTATGTCGCCCATCTCTGCATCGCCCGCCATCACGATCGCGACGGTCTGTGTCGCCGCTTGAAGGAGAACGGGGTGAGTACGGCGATCCATTACCCTTTGCTCGACCATCAGCAGGAGTCCCTTCGGAAAGCTCCATGGCGCGCGATGGGGTTGCCCAACTCGGAGTCTGCCCAGGGCGAGATTGTTACGCTCCCGTGTTTTGCGGAAATGACGGAGGCTGAGGTTGACTGCGTCAGTGACGCGATTCGCTCTTGTGGTTGACGGCCGCGCGTTTGGTTTTTCGGCGGGAGGAGTAGACCACGATGCGACAGGCAGATACAAGCGACGTAGCGCGGCCACCGGTCGCGTGTTCGCTGGTCATTCCCGTTTACAAGAATGAAGGCAACATCGGCATGCTGATCGACGCATTGAGCGATCTGCACTTGCGGTTGGGTGGATGCCTCGAGGTGGTCTTCGTCGTTGATGGCAGCCCCGACCGTTCCTACGAGTTGCTTCACGAACGCCTTCCGCA
>JBEKCP010000331.1:0-6938 GCA_050014815.1 Thermoguttaceae bacterium
GGGCCAGGAGCTCCAGGCCGATCTCGCTCGCTGCCGGCGGCGGCTTAGGTCCGTTGGGTTCCGAACTGGTGGGCATCTCTGCTCCAAATCGACTCGGATTGCTCACGGCGAGACACCAGCCCGAAGCGCAAGCGAGGGACCGTCAACGGATTTCCCTCGCTTGCGCTTCGGGCTAGTGTTTGGCCATGAATTTTATCCGCACGGCCGGCGGCAGGACAGGACCGGGGGCATCTCACGGTGCGAAGAGCGCCAACTGCCGTTGGGCCGGGGCCTGCAAGGTCCAGGGGCCGGCAAGATGGCACCCGCCGGCCGCCACGTCCGGGTTCTTGCACCCGCAGACGTGGACGGCGATCCCGTGCTGCCGGGCGATGGCCGTCAGCCAGCCGAAGATTTTGCGTCGCCGGGCCGCCGGCAGGGTGAGGACCGGCGCCTGCGCGGCCGGGGTCGAGAGCCATTTGCCCTGGTCGAAGGCCGCCAGTAACCGCCCAAGCGTCCGGCTCCGCCCGAGCCGCCTCCGCAAGGCCGCCAACACGGCCGGCCGCAAGAACAATGTGCTTGCCGAGATCTCTTGGACGCCGACCGCCGCCAGGGCCGCACAGAGGGCGTGCAGGGCGTCGGGATCGTCGGTCACTCCGGGCAGGATCGGGTCGAGGCGGGCCTGGGTCGCGATGCCCGCCGCCAGAAGCTCCCCGATCTGCCGGAGCCGCCTCTTCGGCGAGGCCGTGTGCGGCTCGAACACCCGCGCGATCTTCCGCTCCAGCGAAATGATTCCAATTCGCGCCCGCACCTGCGGCGCGTGGTCCGCCAGGAGGTCCATGTGTCGCTTGGGAATCCTCCCTTTCGTCAGAAAGACCACGCCGATCCCCAAGCCCAGAACGAACTTCAGGACCTCGTACGCCAGATCGAGGACCTCGCCCACCGGTTGGAACAGGTCGCTGGAGGGGCTGAAGTAGATCGCCTCCGGCATGCGGCGCCTGCGGCCAAGCTCCCGGCGGAGCTCTTCGAGCACGTTGGCATACAGCAGGACCCGACCGCGGCCCGGGTAGGAGCAGTAGCCCTGGGCGTAGCAATACAAGCAGCCGTGGGCGCAGCCGGCGGAGAGGTTGACGGTAGGTATCCCCGCCAGGCACGGCAGTTTCGAGTGTACCAGGACCCGGGATTTCCGGCTTGTGTGTACGACTTCCATACCCCTATTGTACTGGACGCATGGACAGATGGCAAGGGGCGGAGGTGCGCAAGACTGGTCCCCTCTCCCGGAGGGAGAGGGGAGCCTTCCCCTTACCGGGCGAGATCGCCGGCGGACGGTTTGGCGATGGACGCACCGAGCGACTCCCGGGCGACGGTCAAGGCCGCGGTCAGGATGGCGTCGTCCCGGGGGGCCACCGCGCCGTGGATCGGCCGGGCCGCCTGGTGGACCAGCACGTCCGGCTCGACTCCCGTACGGCTGTAGGGGTGCCCGTTAGGCGAGTAGAACTTGGCCGTCGTCAGCCGCAGTCCCGAATCGGAATCTTGGAGCGGGAAGATGCCCTGGACCGAGCCCTTGCCGAAGCTTCGCACGCCCACGGTCGTCCCCCGGCGGTGGTCCCGGATCGCACCGGCGAAGATCTCGGCCGCACTGGCGCTGTCCTGGTCGATGACCACCGTCAGCGGGACGCGCCAGACGCCTTGTTCGTGGGCCGTATAGGTGAAGTCTTCCTGGGGGCTTCGGCCGCGGGTGGAGACGATCACGCCGCGGTCGAGGAAGAGGTTCACCACTTCGACGGCTGTGACCAGCAGTCCGCCCGGGTTGCCCCGGACATCGACGATCAGGCTTCGCATGCCCTCGCGGTGTAGTCGCCACAGGGCCGTTTCGAGATCGCGCCGCGTGGTCCTCTGAAAGCACGTCAGGCGGAGATAGGCAATGCCCTGCTGCGGATCGAGCAACCGAACCTGGTCCACGCTGGGAACCTCGACCCGCTGCCTGCGGATCACCAGTTCGCGGGGCGGCTGCTCGGGCGCGGCCACCGTCAGCGTCACCTCGCTCCCCTCGACCCCTTGAAGCTGGTTGGCCGCCTGATCGGTGGTGATGTCCTGGGTCAGGCGGCCGTTGACGGCCACGATGCGGTCGCCGGGCCGGATGCCCGAACGCTCCGCGGGGCTGCCCGTGATGACCCGCACGATCACCAGCGTGCCCGCCTGGGCCTTCAACTCGATGCCCAGGCCGACGAAGTTGCCTTCGATCTGCGAGTAGACCTCGGAAAGCTGGTCGGGCGTCAGGTAGGCCGAGTACGGGTCCAAAGAGTTGGTGGCGCCGCACAGGTATTCCATGACGACGGCGGTCGGAGGGATGCCCAGCCGGGAGCGAGCCAACTCGGCGGCGACGACGACGCTGTCCCGGGCGTCGATCCGTGTGGCGGGCTCCCGTTGGCTCAGCGCGTCGTGAAGCTCGCGGCGGAAGGCCGCAACGGCCGACAGATCGCGGCTCGGCAGGTTCTGTTCCAGGAACGCCCGCTCCTCCAGCGCCACTTCAAGGTCCGCCGTTCCCCGATCCACCAGTTCGCGCCAGGCGGGAAGCTCGACGTAATGCGACTGGATCTTCAACAGCACCTGGAGGTAAAGATCCAGTGCCTGTTGCGTCGGAAGCCGCGATACCTTCTCGCAAAAACTCCGGTCGGCGTAACGCCGGCCGAGGTCGTAGTGGACTCGGGCGAGCTCGAAACGCCGCTCGAGGGTCGTTTCCTCCGGGAAGGCCCGCAGGGCTTCCTCATAGTGGGCCAGCGCCTCGCCCCAGCGCCGCTGGACCTCCAACTCCTGGCCATGGCGCAGCAGGCCGTCCACCTGGAGCGTCCGGTTGCTGATGGCCAGCGTCGTGGCCGGCTGGGCCGCCGCGGCCGGGAGGGCCCGAAGGCCCAATGCCGCACAGAACAATGCCGTTGCGGCAAGAAGAAAGCTGCGTCGCATGGTGTCGTCCGTGGTTCTGCGGCAGGCGGCGCCAGCGGCGCCGCGTGCACGGGGCTCTTCCTTCCTGGATCCCGCGGCCTCGAAAGCGATCGAGTTTCAGGCCGCCAGCAAGTATACGCCACGGTTTGCCGCGGTCAAAAAACGCCGACCGAATTTCGGGCGTTTCCTCGCTGCAATCCGCAGATTCCGACCCCCGCCGTTCGCTTCGCAACGAAGGCGCGCCGAAGAGGGCAAAACGGCCTTTTGCCCAAGATGCCGGACGAGCCGGCCGTAGAGCATCGCCCGATACTGCGGCCGCCGCCGGTACGGCCGGCCCGGGCTGCACAGACGGTACAGTTTCTCAGGGCGTTTTCGAGAAGCGCCGGCAGGTTGCGTGCCAAGCTGCGGGACTTCAGAGCGGCAAGAAGAGCACAAGCTCGGCCCATTCGGCCTGCTCGCTGCAGGCTTGAATCAACAGAAGCTCGTCGATCGCTTGGCGGACGGGCATGCGGTCGTTGACAACGAACAGGCCGCCCATCGGCGATCCCGCTTTCATCCTGCCGTAGGCGAAGTCCGGCATTGTGGCTCGATCGTGCGTAAGCACAATGCGGTCGTGCTCTGACGCCCATGCAAGAATTGCCGAGTCTTCCGCGCGCTCCAGCCCTATGTCTTGTGCCCGAACCAGGTCGAGATCGGGGCGCAGAAGCAACAGCCCGCGAACGATGTCGCCGTTGAAGTTCACGTCGGCTAGCAGACGCAACATGGCACGATCCTCAGTGATCGCGTCGTGCCAGAAGACGGGCGCGCAACTGGGCCAGTTCGCCCTGTCCGGCGTCGATCCGTTGCCGGACCTCCGCCGCGCGGGTATCCCGATCGGCCAGATAGAGTTCGACCTCTTCGCGATGGTACAAATAGTACGCGATCGCGGCATACGTCTCGGGCAACGTCAATGCCGGATACCTTTCGACGATTGCCTCTGGAGTCAAACCGTCCTGAAACCCGTGCACCACAAGATCTAGCAGCACACGGGACTGACCCACCCGCAGGGCTCCTGACGAGTCGCGACGCAACGGAGGCGCGTCGACCTGGATTACTGGAGTCATAAAGACATTATAGCATTTTCAAGAACCGCGGATAGGCTTCGTCCCAGGCGGCCGTGTTGCGGGGCTCGTACTCGTCGACCTCGAAGCTGCGGCGGATCACGTCGCGGGCCTCGGCGATCGAACCGACGGCGCCGTCAGAAACCGCCTGGACCATGATGTTGCCGATGGCGGTGGCCTCGACGGGCCCAGCCACCACCCGGCGGCCCGAGGCGTCGGCTGCCGCCTGGCAGAGCAGGCGGTTCTTCGTGCCGCCCCCGACGATGTGAATGGTCTGGATGGGGCCGCACGCAAGCTCCTCGCACATCGCCAGCACCTGGCGGAACTTCATCGCCAGGCTGTCCAGCGCCGAGCGGAGGATCGCCCCTTCGTCGTCGGGCACCGGCTGGCCGGTCCGGCGGCAGAAGTCGCGGATTGTCTCGGGCATGTTGTCGGGGGCCAGGAACTCCGGGGCGTCGGGGTCGAGAAACGAGCGGTGCCCCGGGGCGGCCGCCGCCACCCGGTTCAAGTCCTCCCATCCCCACGTCCGCCCCGCCTGGGTCCACACCCGGCGGCACTCCTGCACCAGCCACAGGCCGGCGATGTTCTTCAGCAACCGGGTCGTATGGCCCACGCCCGCCTCGTTGGTGAAGTTCAATCGCAGGACGTTGTCGTTGACGAGCGGCGCAGGCGACTCGATACCCATCAGGGCCCACGTTCCGAGGCTGATGTAGCACCAATCGGGCCGCTCGCCCGGCCGGCTGCGCGCCGGGACGGCCATCACCGCGCTGGCCGTGTCGTGGGTGCCCGGCAGCACGACCTCGGCCGACAACCCAGTCTCGGCCGCCAGGCCCGGACGCAGCCGGCCGAGCCGCGTCCCCGGCTCGACGATGGCGCCCAGGATCCGCTCGGGCAGTCCCAGGGCCGCAAGGAGCTCGGTGGCCCAACCGCCGCGGACCGGATTGAAGAACTGCGTCGTGCTCGCGTCGGTCCGCTCGTTCGACTTGACGCCCGTCATAAGCCAGTGCATCAGGTCGGGCATCAGCAGCAAGGTCTCGGCCGCGTCCAGGAGCGGCGAGCGGGCCAGCTTCATCGCGAGCAACTGGTAGAGGGTGTTGAACTGCATGAACTGCAGGCCGGTGTGACGGAAGATCTCCTCGCGGCCAACCAGGGCAAACGCCTTCTCCATGATGCCGTTGGTGCGGCTGTCGCGATAATGGTAGGGATTGCCCAACAACTCGTCGTCGCGAGAGAGCAGTCCGAAATCGACGCCCCAGGTGTCGACGCCGACGCTTTGCAGGGCCCCCCCGCACCGGGCACCCGCTGCCGAGAGGCCCTGGCGGACCTGGCTCCAGAGTCCGGGCAGGTCCCAATAGAGCCGGCCTGCCAACTCGACCGGACCGTTGGGGAACCGGTGCATCTCCTCCAGGGCCAGTCTCTTCCCGTCGAACCGTCCCAACACGTGCCGCCCGCTGGAAGCCCCGAGGTCTACCGCCAAGTACGCCCTGTCCGCCATGATATGCCGTGCCTTTCGTCTCAACATTAGCCCGACGCGCAAGCGGGGGTACCCCGTCGCCGGCCCCTCGCTTGCGCGTCGGGCTAGTGTTTGCCCATGAGCAACGCGAATTAGACGCTAATGATGCCCGGCGGCGGAACTGCCGTCAAGTATAACCCTGCTTGGAATACCCATAAACGTGGGGTGCCTGGGTGTACCTATTGGCGGGTATTCATACTCGATTCAGTGAAGTAACATTACAGGGACGGACCAAGAGGGGTGACTGCGATGAAAGTCTCCGCAAAGACTGAATATGCTTGCATTGCCATGGTGGAGCTGGCCGCCCAGTACGGCTCCAGCGAACCGGTCCGCATCCGCAGGATTGCCGAACGGCACGACGTGCCGCCGCGGTTCCTGGTGCAGATCCTCCTGCAATTGAAGGGGGCCGGGCTGGTCGCCAGCGTCCGCGGGGCCGCCGGGGGTTATCACCTGATCAAGCCCCCGCAGGACATCTCCCTCGGGCAGGTCATGGAAGTGATCGAGGGCACGGCCGACGAGAAGGGGCAGACCAGCAGCGCTTCGCCCGACTCTCCGGCGGTGAAAGTCCTCCTGCACGCGTGGAAAGAGGTCAGCGACGTCGAGCGCAACATGCTCGCGAGCATCACCCTGGCCGATCTGCTGGAGCGGACCAAGGCGCAGGATCAACAGATGTACCACATCTGATCGCGAGGCGCGGCGTCAGCGGTCGGTTTGTCCCTGCGCCCGGGCTCGCAACTCGTCGAATCGCGTCACGTAAGATTTGTGGACGCCAGCAAGGTGTTGGCGGATGGCGTCGAGTTGATCGGGGTTGGCGAGAATCAATTCCACCACGTCGCTGTCGTCGCGGACGCGCCCAGCCCCCAGCTTCAGTTCGACGAGCGCGGGAAGGTCAATATACTTTAGCAGCCCTACGCGACCACCCAGGCGGGACGGGTGCGGGATCTTGGCCGGCGCCGGCTGCGACGGGGTTCCGGGGGTGGCCCCTTCCGGCAGCAGGTCCACCTGGATATCCGACTCCTTGTGCTGGAGTCTGGGCCACAATCCGGCGCCCCGCGGAACCACCGCGAACCCGCTCAGGGCCGCCGCGCGCAGCAACTCGTCGACCAGGTCGGCGGGAACGACGATGTCGATGTCTTGCGTCACGCGGCCCACATAGCCATGCCGCCAGACGGCCCAGCCGCCTGCCACCACCGCCGCGCCATGAACGGCTTCCAGCAGCCGATCGATCGCGCGGACCGCGCAGCCGAATCGCTCCGGCAGGTCTTGAGGTTCCAGCATGCGGTCCCTCCCGGACCGCAACGCGTCAGCCAACTCCAATTGCTCGGCGAGAACTTGTGGTGTCGCGATCGTGTTGTCCATCGATCAATACATATCTTCGCCGCCGGGGGCGGGAGGTCCGCCCTTGT
>JBEKCP010000332.1:0-6930 GCA_050014815.1 Thermoguttaceae bacterium
GCCGCGCTGCCCGTGGTATACCAGCTCCGAGGGGATTGCACTGCGGCGGGACTTTCGGGGGATCGGGCCCGTCGCCACGGAGGGGCCGAGTCCCACGGGGACAGTCGCGCTGAGTCGCGGGAGCCTGGACGAGCCGTTCCAGGCCGGTGCCCGGCTGATGGTAGGGCATACCTTCGACGATTCGCCCTACCAGGTCGAGGCGTCGTACTTCTGGCTGACCACGTTGGACACGTCCGCCCAGACGACCGACCCGGCGTACAACCTGTTCTCGCCGTTCACGCACTTCGGCGTCCCCGCGGACTCCCGCGTCGATAACAACGACTTCGTCGAGATCCGCGAGGTCTCGCGACTGGAGAGCGGGGAGGTCGATCTGAAGTGCGTCGTGCCCCTGCCGGCCGGATGCCCGACGACCGTACTGCTGTTCGGCGTGCGGCACGTCGGCATTCGCGAGGAGTTCGACTACTTGTCACAGCCGAAGACCAGTCCCCCGGTCACCGTACACGCCCACACGGTCAACAATCTCTGGGGGCCTCAAATCGGCGGGCTCGTGGACTTCGGCCATGATGGTGCGTGGCTCCACATCGAGGGGAAGGCGGCGATTTGCAACAATGCCGTCGATCGTGATTTGGACGCCAGCGTGGACGGGACCGGCTACACGCACCCCCGCCTCTCGCAATCCGGCACCGCCTTTGTCGGCGACGCGAGCGCGTGCATCCTGTGGCGCCCGACCTCGTCGATGAGTGCGAAGATCGGCTACCAGGCCCTGTGGTGCGACGAGTTGGCCCTGGCGGCGAGGAACTTCGATCCCGACCTGGCGTCGCTGACCGACTCCGCGGCCCAGCCGCCGATCAACCGCCGCGGGACGGTAGTGTACCACGGGCCGTTCGCCGGGCTGCAGTTTAGCTGGTGAACCGTCTTACGGCTCGATCAGGTAGGCCTGGCCGGCCAGCTCGACCAGGACGGGCTCGTCCATGGCCATGTACTGCGACATGGCGCGGCCGTGCTGCCGGGCCAGCGCGAAGTACTCGTCGCTGAACTGCTTGATCCGCTTGGCATTCTTCTGCTGGTCCTTCGACAGCCGGGAATCGACCCACTGGCTGTCGCGGCGGAAGAACGTGCGGCTGCCGATGCTGCGGACGTTCTCCTGGGCCTTCTTCGCCTCTTCCCGGACGGTATAGCCGAAGTCGGCGTCGGCCGGCCCAGCGGCAGCAGGCCCCTGGCCTCCGAAGCCCCCGGCCCCGTAGGCCTTTCCGGGTAGCCTCATCGTTCCCCTGGCCTCGTCGGCGAAGCGGTCCATGGCCAGGGCCTCGGCGGCGGGGGCGGCGGGTGCGCCCGACGCGCCCCGCTCGGCCTGTTGCAGGCCGCTCTTGAATCGGCGCTGGGACACGCCGGCGGCCCCGTCGGTCGCCGAGAGGTTGTCCAACCGCCACGTGGCCGCGCTGGCGTTCGCCGCCAAATCATGGATGTTCGTGCCGTCGTCGGCCATGAACGACGTGTACGGCGTGAGGATGCCGTGCCGCTTCGCCAGATCGACCAGCTCCTTGACCAATTCCTCGTTCTTGCCCTTGAGGTCCAACTCGTCGAGGATCTCCCCTACGCGACGGATCGCCCAGAGCTTCTCGACGAACGAGAGCGATTCGTCGCCGCTTTGCTCGACGAAGGTGGCCGGGAAATCGAACTTCTCCTGGCGGTCCCCCACCTTGCCCTCGACGACCACCTTGGCCGTGCCGGCCTTCCGGTACCGCCCGACCAGAACCAACTGCTCGCCGGCGAACAGGTCGATCGAGTCCTTCGGGTAGACGCGGTTGACGGGGCTGCCCTCGGCGGCCTTGGCGTCCATGTCGAAGCGGAGCCGCACGCCGCACAGGACCGGCGCCTCGATGCGGTTGTAGAGCTTCGCGATGTGCTCCTCGATGTTCTCCTCCGGCCGCACGTACTCGCTCTGGCCGTAGCACTCCCGGACCAGGCGGTCGAGGAAGCGGGCGTTGACGTCGTAGCCGACGCCGAAGGCGAAGATGCGGGCGTGGACCTTGTCGGCCGCCTTGGCCGCGGCGACGATCTTCTGCTCGTTCGTCTCGCCCGTCGTCGGGATGCCGTCGGTCAGGAAGATGACGTAGCTGGGGCGGTTGGAATCCTGGAGCTGGCCGAGCGCCATCCGCAACGCCCCGTCGATGTTCGTGCTGCCGCCGGCGTAGATGCCCTCGACAAAGCCCAGCGCCGCCTGCCGCGCCTTCTCGTCGTAACGCTGGAGCTCCGGACGGAACGATTCCACCTCGCTGTCGTAGGCGATGACGTTGAACAGGTCCCCCTCGCGGAGATTGTTCAACACGTGCTTCAAGGCCGCGCGGACCTGCTCGATCTTCTTGCCGCTCATGCTCCCGGAGCGATCGATCACCAGCTCGACCGTCTTCTTGGGCCGCTCGCCGCCGGGCAACTTGATCTGCGGACTGGTCAGCACCATGAAGTAGCCGTCCTGGTCCTTGTCCGGCCGGTAGCTCAAGACGCGGGTGCTCACCTTCTCCCGGCCGACGTCGTAGAAGAGGCGGAAGTCGGCCGCCGGAACCTGGTCCTTCGCCGAGTAGGTCACCACCGCGTGCCGCTCGTCCGGCCGCTTGATCTCGATGGCATGGCTGGGACTATAGACGTTCTTGAGCGGCTCCCGGCTCTCGATCGACACGCGGAAGTCGATCTTCTCGACCGGACCCGAGGTGTACCGGGCCGTGCTCAGCGGGAACAGGAAATCGGTCATTCCTTCCTGCTTCCGGCAGAGCTGGGCGTAGCGGAGCGAGACGGTCCGCTTCGCCCCCGCCGGCACCGGAAAAACGCTCGTCTGGAACATGCCCGTCCCGATCCACTCCAACAGCGCCGGGTCGCGGTTCTTCCGCACGATCTCTTCGTAGATCCGCCGGGCCTCTTTCGCGTCCAGCAGCTTGGCCGGATACTCCTTGCCGTCGACCATGAGCGTCAGGCTGTCGATCGCCCCGTCGTAGGGCAGCGGGAAGATGAAGGAAACCTCCAGCGGCCTGCTCCCCGTATTGACGAACGACTGCTCGACCTGCACCCGCGCAATCTGGTCGTCCAAGCGGACGTTGACCGCCAACTGACCGATCTTGTACGTGGCCGGCGGCGGCGTCCAGGGTGGGACCGGGTGGGGATGCGGCGGCGACGGCCAGATGATGATCGGCCGCGGCAGCCGCACGTGCTGATCCGGGTCCACGACGACCAGGATTCCCTGCCCGCGGGCAAGGGCCGACGCCAGGAGGAAGAAAAAGAGGACCGCCAACGACCGGCTCGCTCGGCAAAGCATGGCATGACTCCTTTGGGTCAAGATTCCCCAATCATGGGACACCCCATTCTACACATAATCAGACGGGCCGGATGCCGGGGAAGTTCCCGCCTGTGCCGCGGTTTTTCGGGGCCAGCCCGTGATAAAATGGGTAAGATTGCGCCAAAGAGCCGCTTGCGGCTTCGCAGGACCTCACTTCCGGGCGATCTCCAGGCTCTCGACCGGCAGCACGGCGTTCATGCTGCCGCTACGGAACCCCTCCAGATCGAGCGTAATGTACTTGAAACCCAGCGACCGGAGGTGCTCGACCACCGCGCGGCGGGCCTCGGGATCGGTCAATCGCTCGAGGCAGTCCACCGGGATCTCGATCCGCGCCATGTCGCCCTTGTGGTACCGCACCCGCAACGGCTGGAGGCCCCATTGCCGAAGGAACCGCTCGGCGCGGTCAATCATGGCCAACCGCTCGGGCGTGACCTGCTCGCCGTAGGCGATGCGGCTGCTCAGGCAGGGCGTGGCCGGCTTGTCCCAGGTGGGGATTCCCCAGGCCGCGGCCAGCTCGCGGAGCTCCGACTTGGTCAGGCCGCACTCGGCCAGGGGGCTGCGGATCTGCCGCTGCCGGGCCGCTTGAAGACCGGGCCGGTGCTCGCCCTGGTCGTCGCGATTCGAGCCGTCGCACACGACGGCCACGCCCAATCGCGCGGCAATCTGCTCCACTTTCAAGAAGAGCTCCGTCTTGCAGAAGTAGCACCGGTTGGCGGTGTTCTGCTGGTACCCGGGGACCGCCAGTTCGTCGGTCTGGATCACCTCGTGCCGGATGCCGATCTGGCGGGCCAGGGCGATCGACTCGTCGAGTTCTCCGGCGGCCAGGCTCGCGCTGGTGCCGGTCACGGCAATCGCACGATCGCCGAGGGCCATCCGGGCGGCCTTCGCCAGGACGGTGCTGTCCAGCCCGCCCGAAAACGCCACGGCGCAACTCCCGAAGCTCCGCAGAAGTTCGAGCAAGCGGTCGCGTTTTTCGGCCAGTGCGGCGGATAGTTCGGTCATAATATGAATTGTGCGGGCTGAAATGCGATGTTTCGCCTTCGGAAGCGGCTCGCCACCGGCCGCGCACGGTACAAAAAAAGCCCTCCGCCGTAATGCCGTGGCGATGTCTTTTTGAGAGCCCGTTGTTGCTAGGGGGGTACCTGAATCCCGGATTGTGTGATCCGGCGCCGACCGGCAAGCCGGCCGGTCAACGGCTATACACGCTGCCGGAATTTGTATTTCCGGTACCCAACGGGCATCTTATCGGCTCACCAAAAAACAACATCATCAGCACGAGCATGGCAGAGGACTGCTGTTATCGTATCACCGATCCCCCGCCGGGGCAAGCGGCCCGGCCGACCGGCGTTTCCGCAGCCACGGCGGCCGCTCGGGCGGGGCCCAGAACAACGCGGCGAGCACGGCCAGGGCGAACAGAATGTATGCGACCGTAAACACCCCCTCGGGAAGATCGTAGAAGAGAATTCCGTGCACCATCCGGCCGATGAACGAGCCGCCCCCGGCGTCCTCGCCCCCGAGGACGCGGAGTTGGTTCTCCCAACGGGTCAGCGGGCATACGACGGCCCCGAGCGCCTCGCCCGCCACGACGGCGATCATCAGGAAGTGGACGATGCGAAACCAGAAGTTGCGGATCCACCGCCAACCCCGCACGCGGCCCACCAACACGAGCACGAGTCCCCCCACGACCGTTGCCACGTACGCCGCGTGGATGACGACCATCACATCGGCGGCAATACGGTAGAGGAGCATAACGTTTAGCGGGCGGGCTTGCCCGCCGTTCCGAGCGCCGCGCGAACATTCAGCCTTTCTCGTGCGCCACGATTGCCTTGGGCAGGAACCGCACGAGGTCGCTGGCCACGAGCGATACCTCGCCCACCTCGCTAGCGGCCAGGTCGCCGGCCAGGCCGTGGAGGTAGACGCCCAGCCGGGCGGCATCGTAGGGCGCGAGCCCCTGGCAGGCCAGGGCGGTCACCAGCCCGGTGAGCGAATCGCCCGACCCGCCGGTGGCCATGCCGGGGTTGCCGGTCGTGTTGTGGTACTGCCGCCGGCCATCGGTCACGAGGGTGCGGTGGCCCTTGAGGACCACGACTAGACCGTAACGTGCGGCCAGGTCCACGGCCGCCTGTTGGCGGGCCTGGCCGTCGAGCTTCTGCCCGATCAGCCGGGCGAACTCGCCCGGGTGCGGCGTAAGGATTCGCGGCCCGGCCGGCCGGGCGAGCACCTCGGGTTGTATCGAGAGGGCATTGAGGGCATCGGCGTCCACGACCATTGGGCGGGCCAACTCCCGGTAGAGTCGGCCGACGAGCCGATCCAAGTCGGCGGAGCGGCCCAGTCCCGGCCCACATGCAACCACCGTGGCCGCTTGGGCCAGTTCCACGATGCGGTCGTGGGCGGACAGGGCGATCCGGCCGGCATCGTCGTCCGCCAGCGGGGCGGTCATGTAGGAGGGCTCGATCGAGGAGACGACGTCGAGGCATCGTTGGGGGACGGCCAGTCGCACCAGGCCCGCCCCGCCCCTGAGCGCCGCCATCCCCGCCAGCGCCACCGCGCCGGTCATGCCCCGGGACCCGCCGATGATCAGCGCGGTGCCGAAGTCGCCCTTGTGCGCCTCCGGCAGGCGCGGCGCAAGCCGCGGGAGCGGATCGTTGGGTTGGGTGGGATGGACCATCATTGCAAATTGAGAATTGCAAATTGCAAATTGCAAATTGGAAAGGCAAATCAGTCTTCAATTTGCAATTTGCAATTTTCAATTTGCAATTCTCAATCTCCTTTCCTCCCGATCGCGGCGTTCCTGGCAATCAGACCGGCGACATAGCCGCCCTTGAAGCCGGCGTCGATGTTCACCACGGTCACGTTGGAGGCGCAACTGTTGAGCATGCCCAGCAGAGCGGCTATACCGCCGAAGCTGGCCCCGTAACCGACGCTGGTCGGCACGGCGATGACCGGGCAGGCCACGTAGCCGCCGACGACGCTCGGCAGGGCCCCCTCCATGCCGGCGACGACCACAACCGCGTCGGCCCCTTCGAGCCATTTCAGGTTGGCCACGAGCCGGTGCGGCCCGGCCACGCCCACGTCCTGGATCAGGGTCACGTCCGCGCCCGTCCAGAGGGCCGTTTCGCGGGCCTCTTCGGCCACCGGCAGGTCGCTGGTGCCCGCCGTGACGATCGTGACCCTCCCCTGGGCTTCCGCCAATCCGTCGGCCTGGGAGGCCGCGCTGGCACGGGGGATGCGGAATGTCCGGCCGATCGGGTTGTACCTGGCCCCGGGGAATCTTGCCACCAGCTCCGCCGCCTGCTGGGCCGACATCCGCGTAGCCAGCACGTCGGCCCCGTGGGCCAATTGTGCCTCGAATATCTTCTCCATGGCCGCTACGGTCTTGCCCTCGGCAAAAACGACCTCCGGGAAGCCGCACCGGCGGGTCCGATCCAGATCGACCTGGGCCTCCCCCAGGTCGGCAATGGTCTTGTGCGGGTCCATGCCTCCATGATAACACAGGGATTAGGGATTGGGGATTGGGGATTAGGGATTGGGGATTGGGGATTGGGGATTGGGGATTGGGGATTGGGGATTGGGGATTGGGGATTGGGGATTGGGGATTGGGG
>JBEKCP010000333.1:0-6912 GCA_050014815.1 Thermoguttaceae bacterium
GAAGCGCCAGCGAGGGTACTCCGTTGCCGCTCCTTCGCTTGCGATTCGGGTTGGCGTTTGCGTCGCGGCTTGAGACCCCACGCCACGGCGTAGAGCGCGGCCAGCATTGCCGCGGGCCAGGCGTGCGAGGCATCGGCGAAACAAGACAAGCCCTCGACGCGAAGGTCGGTACACGCGAGGAACAGCAAGGGGTATGCCGCCAGCCGCAGCGCGCGGAAGACCTCGCCTTCCAGTGCGATGTTCGGATTGCTCCAGGAGAACCCCTCGGCGCCGGGCACGAGCGGGCGATATCGCGGGATGAGGCAAGGCACCCGCTCCCGGTACTCTTCGTAGACGGTCCCGAAGGCCGCAACCAGGTATCGTTCTTCGCCGCGAATCACGGGCAGATAGACCGCCAGCCACCAGAAGGGCAGCGCGAGCCACAGCACCCACCAGCCCGACATGACGCAGAGCGCCGCGTCGATCATGGCGTTGGCGAGGTAGAACGGATGGCGGACGAAGCGGTAGGGGCCGCCCCTGGCCACGATCCGGTTCTGGCGGAGGCAGCCCTTGGTCCAGAAGTGCAGCGCAACGCCGAGCAGCAGCAGCGGCGTGCCGGCGAAGATCGTCCAGGGCGTGGCCGCGCCGCGGGCCAGGGCGAACAGCACCAGAAAGAACCGGAGTCCGCCGCGATCGTGGGGCATCTTCATCGTCGGGTCTCACCGAGAACTGTCAACGGATGCCGCTGACTTGGAACAGCAAGCCCTGTTTGGTGCCTTTTCCGTTTTCCGCTTTCAGGCACTGGAACCGCATCGCAGAGTCCTCGGCGTAGGTGGCGTCCTTTTCGACCGCGATCCACTTCCGCCCTAACTGCTCGGCAACCGCCCCGGTGGTGTTGGAGCCGGCAAACGGGTCCAACACGAACTCGCCGGGGTCCGTCAAGAACTCCATGAAGAATCGCGGTAGTTCGGCGGGAAATCGGGCTGGGTGAATCTTCCTGCCTAACTTCTTAGAGAGTTTGATGTATTCGCTGTTGCTTTCGTTGTTCCCGCACTGGATCAAGTTCGCGGGAATCGACCCGCCACGGTCGCGGGAGAACGTCGGCTTGATGTTGTGCCCCGAAGGGCGCTTGGTCTGCCGGATACCCCGCCGGATCAGTCGCTTCATATCCTTGCTATAGCTCTGAAGCACTTTCGAGTTGTCCGCCTTCGGGGACCGCGACGTCGAGAGCCAGTAGATATACTCCACTGAGTCTTTCACACGGACGCGCCGAACGTTGACCCATTCGGCCGGGGCCGGCATCTTCGCGGGATTGAACCAGAAGAATTCCTGGCAGAGGTGGAACCCCAACTCGTCGCATAGAGCCAACAAAAGGCGGAACTGGTAGAGACAACGGACGGGTGCCCCCGGAATCCAACTGCCGCCCAAGTTCAAGACGAAGCTGCCGGTATGCTTGAGGACCCGGCGAATCTGCTCGGCGAACGGCAAGAACCAGCGGACATAATCTCGCTGGTCCGCATTGCCGTACTCCTTCTTAAAGTGCAGTGCGTAGGGAGGCGACGTGAGGACAAGGTCGATCGACTGCTCCGCCATCCCGCGCATGAATTCCAGGCTGTCCGCGCAGTATGCTTTTCCCAGCTTCGTCTCGTAGATCGGGTTGAATCGCATCGCAGTTCAGGAGAACTCTTTGAGCAACTCACCGAGGTCGTCATGCCATGGCGCAACCATCGAGCCCGGCAGCGGCACTCGTTGAAACACCGCCAGCTTGCCTTTGTGCTCGCTGTGCCGAGCCAGACCGACAACCCGGGCAAACATGAAGTCCGTCCAACAGCCGGTCTTCTTGCCTAAACATACGCCCAGTATATCAAATTGGTCAAGATCGTAAAAGCGGCTCAGCGGATCCGTCTTGGACGCTCGGGTTTTCTGGGTCTCCGCCTTGAAAGCGACCACCCGTCCCCCCTGGCGGTAGGCTTCGTCGCTGTCCCGGACATTCTTGCACTCTACAAGAAGCCGCCGATCCGAGCCTGGCAGCCATATCCCGAAATCGGGGTGTCCATCCATGTCGTAAACTTCGAATCGGTCGATGACCGACCCGACCAATGCCCCGATTCTCTTCTCCATCTGGACCTCGGCAACCGCCCCCTCCAAAGTGACCCTGGCTCGGAAGCGTTTGCTCAAGGCATCCAACAATTCGTAGGCCGATAGCCCATACTCCTTTTCCAACGGGTGGTGCATCGCTTCTGCCTCCATGCAGTGGCGTCTAGTTCTTTCGGTCGGGCGACCAGACGGGGCGGCGCGGCGCCGGGTCCGAATCGTGCGACGCCGTCCGCACAGGCCCCGCGTCACTCGGGGGCGCGCCACCCCCCTGGCTCGGACGCCAGGTGTCCTTCGGGCTCTCGGTCCGCTCGATCCCGGGTCCTGCGGGGACCGGCACCCAAGCGCTCGACTCGGCGCTCGCCATGGCGACGTCGATCGGCCGATCGAGCTGGAGCTTGCGGCCATCGCGGGTCGTGTAGCAAACGATCAGGCGGAGTTGGCTGTGGGCGGGCGGGCGGGCGGGCCACGGCAGATCGAGGTGGATCCCGCCGCCTGGGCCGTAATCGAGCATCCCCGCGGTCTGGACGGCGCGAAAATCCCATCGTGCGACCGGGACCGCCGCGGCCGGCGTCGCCTGGTCCGCCAACACGATGCCCACGTCACCGGGGGCGGCCAGCAGCGTCCCGGCGAGGTCGCGAGGCTGGATGACAACAGAGATCCCTTCGTCGCGCCCCCGGCCGTCGCCTCGGTAGGTTCCCGTCCGCGACTCGTTGAGCGTGATTTGGGCCACGCGGGCGCTGTCGGCCGGCCTGGCCGAGGCGCCCGGGCTCGGCGTCGGCTTGGCGTGGGGCCGGTCCGGAACCCGCATCCGGTCCGGCACCTCGCCTTCGGGAAGGGCCTCGCCGGGCAGAGTGACGCTGGGCGGCTTGACGGAGGGGCCGTTGCCGGGCGACGGCGGCGCCGCCGGCTCCTCCGGCACGTGCGTGCCGGGCCTCCGCGGGGTGTAGGTCGACGGGGTGCCGCCGGCGGTCCCGCCCGGCCGCATCCCCGAGTCCGGCAGCGTGCGGGGCTGCGGTCCGGCAGGTTGCGAGGCGTCGGCCCCGCATGGGCCGCCGATCGCATTGACCTGGTCTTCCAGGTCCTCGATGTGCCATCGCTGGTGTTCGATCACGCGCTGTTGGTGGAAGTTCTCCCGTTCGAGCCGCGTGATTTCCGGATCGGTCTTACATCCCGCGATCGCCAGCGCGACCGCGCCGGCGGCGGCAAGTTGCCAGGTTCTCATAGAGGGCCCTCGCGCACAAAAAGTCCTTCCGTGGAAAGTGCGCCACGAAGCGAAGGATGAAGGATCAAGGATGAAGGATGAATATGAACTCCCCTTCAGCCCGCCTCATTCATCCTTTATCCTTTATCCTTCCCCCTTATCCTTCCTCCTTGATTCATGCCCGCGGCTCGATGTGCTCGATGACCTGGTCGATCAGGCCGTATTCCAGGGCCTCCTCGGCCGACATGAAGCGGTCGCGGTCCGTATCGCGCTCGATTTTGTCCAACGGGTGCCCGGTGTGCTTGATGAGGATCCGGTTCAGCCGTTCCTTGATCTTGCTGAACTCCTTGGCGTGGATCATGATGTCTTCGGCGGTGCCTTCCATGCCGGCCAGGGGCTGGTGGATGAGGATGCGGGCGTTGGGCAGTGCGCGGCGTTTACCGGGAGTGCCGGCCGCCAGGAGCACCGCGGCCATCGAGGCGCACTGCCCCACGCAATAGGTGGCCACGTTGCAGTTGATGAACTGCATCGTGTCGTAGATCGCCAGGCCGGCGCTGACGCTGCCGCCGGGCGAGTTGATGTACAAGTGCAGGTCGGCCTTCGGGTCCTCCGACTGGAGAAACAGCATCTGCGCGACCACGGCGTTGGCCACGTCGTCGTTGACGGCCGAGCCGAGGAAGACGATGCGGTCGCGCAAGAGGCGGCTGTAGATGTCCATCGCCCGCTCTTCGCGGCCGCTCTTCTCGATGACGTAGGGGATCAGGGGCATATCTTCGGTTCCCTTCATAAAGCCGCGACCGGTGGTCGCGGTTTTCATGGGCAGTGCTTGGTGGCCGCGATTCTCCCGCGACCGCCGGTCGCGGCTTTATGGAACGGTTGCTTTAGGATTCCTCTTCTCCCGAGGCGGCCGCGCTCTGCTTCGTCAGGATGTCGTCGACCACCCCGTACTGCTTGGCCTCTTCCGGGGTCATGTAGAAGTCGCGGTCGGTGTCTTTGGCGATGCGGTCGATCGGCTGGCCGGTGTGCAGGGCCAGGATCTGGTTCAGGGTATCGCGCATCTTGAGGATTTCCTGGGCCTGGATTTCGATGTCCGAGACCTGGCCGCCGACCTGGCCGTAAGGCTGGTGGAGCATGATCTTGGCGTGCGGCAGGGCGAAGCGTTTGCCCTTGGTGCCGCCGACCAGGAGGATGGCCCCCCCGCTGGCCGCCAGTCCGACGCAGTAGGTCGCCACGGGGCAACTGAGGATCTGCATCGTGTCGTAGATGGCCAGTGTCGCGCTGACGCTCCCGCCGGGCGAATTGATGTAGAAGTGGATGTCCTTCCGCCGGTTCTCGCTCTGGAGGTACAAGAGCTTCATTACCACTTCGTTGGCGTTGCCGTCGTGGATCTCGCCCTGCACCAGGATAATACGGTTCTCCAGCAGCAGATCGCCGAGAGTCAATTGCCGCTGGCGCTGATAATCGCGGTAGGAAGACATGGTCGAGTTCACGGTCCGGGCTTTGTACGATGTGGAAACGAACAAATTAAAGCGTCTAACAAAATGAGCGGCAGACAGTATTTGGCAGTCTGGTCCAATTTGCCGGACGCTCTTGGAACCTCACTCCCTCTCCCCTCCGCTCCGCATCCGCGGCGACTCGGGTCTCGCTTGGGCCGGCTCGCCGCCGGGCTTCGCCTCCGGGATGTCCGAGTGCTCGCCCCCGCCGGCCGCGAGTTCCAGGGCCGTCACGTCCGTCTCCTCGGGTACATAGGGTACTTCGCGGAACTGGGCATGCTCGAGGATCCGGTCGACGACCTTGTGCTCGACGACCTGGTTATGGAGCGCGTCCATCGCGCCGCCCTTCTCCAGCCGGGCACGGACGCGGCGGGCCGACTCGCCGCTCTGGTCCGCAATCCGCTCGATCTCCCGGTCGTAATCCTCCTCGCCGGCTTCGATTTCCTCCACCTCGGCGATCCGCTCGAGGATGAAGTGTTCCTTCAGGGCGCGGGCGGTCGAGGCGCGGCTGTTCTGGCGCAGGAGGTTTTCGCGGGCGCGGATCTCGTCGTCGGAGAAGCCGCTTGAGCGGAGTTCCAGGACGGCCCGCTGCAGTTCCCGCTGGCTCTGCCGCTTGAGCAACTCGGGGGGCAGCTCCCAATCGGCCGCCACGGTCAAGGCGGCGGTGATCTGTTGGCGGGCCCGCTGCCGCTGCTGGTATTCCAGCCGCCGCTTTAGCGCATCGCGGATCTCGTCGCGGAGATCGGCCTCGAGCTCGAAGCCGCCCAGCTCGTGGAGCAGGTGGGCGTCCAGCTCGGGAATCTCCAGCTTCTTGACCTCCAGGACGTCGAAGACGGCCGTGACGGTCTGGCCGCGGAGGGCCTCGTTGGGGGCGTCTTCGCTGAGCCGGGCTTCGAGCGTCCGCGCCTGGCCCGCCGTCACCCCCGCCATCGCCGCGTCGAATCCCTCGATCTTGCCGTCGCGGAAACTCAGGACCGGGCGGAGCCGAATGACTTCTTCCGAGGCGCTGGAAATCACCTGCTCGCCGTGCTTGAACGTCAGATTGGTGGTAATGTAGTCGCCGGGCTGGGCCGGCCTGTCGTAGGGCACCAGCCGGCCGCGCTCGGCCAGGATCCGCTGGAGCGCCCCCTCCACGTCCTCGGCGGTGAACTCGCGGACAGGCCGCTCGATCGAAAGCCCTTTCCACTTGGGCAGGTCGAACTGCGGGCGAACCTCCAGGTCGAACTCGAACGTCAGCGGCCCCTCCTTCGGGATCTCGACCGACTCCAGGTCCAGGTCCGGCTCGCTAATGGCCGACAGGTCGTGCTCGTCGTGGATCTGGGCGAGGCTGTCCATCAGGAGCGCCCCCTTCACCTTCTCCGCCACTTCCTTGCGGAAGCGGTGCTCGACGAGCTTCCGCGGGGCATGCCCGGGCCGGAAACCCGGCACCTGCGCCGTCGACCTCAACTCGCTGAACTCGTGGTCGAAATACCGGTCGATGTCCTCCCGCGAGATGGTCACGCCGATGTGCCGCTGGCAGGCGCTGCGGTTCTGGATGTCCACCCCAAGCTGCAATTTCGGTTTCTCCTCGACCTCGGGAGTCTCCGCGCCTTGGTCGGCAAGGACTTCCTGCGAATCGAGGGCCTCGCCGGTCTCTTGTTGCTCATTGTCAGACATGATCGCCCGCCGTAAAAATTTTGTAAGAGCGTGTCATTAAAAGTAGAGAGCGGGTGATGGGATTCGAACCCACGACAACGACGTTGGCAACGTCGTGCTCTACCAACTGAGCTACACCCGCCCGGCACGGCCAAGTCCCGAAATTATAGAATGAATGGGACCCGGTTCAAGGGCAGTTGCCCCTTGGGAAGCAATGAATTGCGTTATTGCGAGCGGCGGCACCCCCATTGCGGGTTATGGGGAGGAGAAAAGCGCCTGTCAACTTCTCCCGGGCCGTCCAACTGACAGGCCCCCCCCGCACGACAGTTGTTGCCCCGCCGGCCGACAGGAACTATGATAAACGATCATGGAAGCAAGACTGCTGGTCACCAGCGGCAAGACGAACAAGCGGTGGGTAGCGCTGCGGCTTCCCGCCGTCTTGGGCCGCGGTCGCGAGGCCGGATTTACGGTCCCTCACCCGTTGATCAGTCGCCGGCACTGCGAGCT
>JBEKCP010000334.1:0-6911 GCA_050014815.1 Thermoguttaceae bacterium
TTATATTTTGGCATAACCCCCCCCACATGGCCGCCTATCGCTCCGCGAGCCGGCCGGTATAATTCCTTGGATCAGTGTGCCACTCCTTCCCAAGGAGGACTGGTCCTGTGCAGGCCAATTCTGTGGCGATTCCCAAGAAAACCAATCGTCAACTCCTCGATGAGATCGAGGAGCTTCACCGGCGGATCGCGGAATTAGACACCCGGCGGGATCCGGCGGGGCAGGAGCAGGCCCTGCGCCATCTTCTGGAAGCCGCCGACCACGAGCGGCAGTTGATCGCCTACGAGATCCATGACGGACTAGCCCAGCACCTGGCCGCGGCGATCATGCAGTTCGAGAGCTGCGAGCACCTGCGGGAGGCTTCGCCGGCCAAGGCGAAGACCGCCTTCGACGCAGCCCTGGAACTGCTCCGCCAGGCGCAGGCCGAGGCCCGGCGACTCATCAACGGCGCTGGGCCGCCGATACTGGACGAGTCCGGGCTGGTCGCCGCGATCGTTCGCTTGGTTCAGGATCGGCGGAGCGCCGACGGACCGCGGGTCGAGTTCCATAGCGACGTGGCCTTTAACCGCCTGCCGCCCGTGTTGGAAAACGCCGTCTACCGCATTGCCCAGGAGGCCTTGACCAACGCCTGCAAACACAGCCGCAGCGAACGGGTCCGCGTGATGCTGATCCAGGAGGGGGAGGAAGTCTGCATCGAGGTCCGCGATTGGGGTATCGGCTTCGACCCGGACGCCGTCCCAGAGGGCCGTTTCGGATTGGAAGGCATCCGCGAGCGAACGCGGCTCTTGGGCGGAAAGGTGACGATCGAAAGCCGGGCGGGCCAAGGCGCCACCGTCCGTGCCGCCATGCCGCTGGGGAAGGGATTAGGGATTGGGGATTAGGGATTAGGAGGCGGAAGGACCAAATCCGAAGCACCAAATCCCAAACAAATCCAAAATCCAAAATCGAAAATCCCCAATCCCTCCCTACCCACCCAGCCACGAGGGCATCTCACCGTGGGACGGCAGCCGGACGATCAAGGCCCGGGTCACCTGCGGCAGGGCCTGGACCTCGGCGAGGGCCTCGGCTGGCGGCACGCTGTCCAGCGACATCACGCCGACCGCTTCGCCGCCCGGCTTGTTGCTCGGCCGGCCCACGGCCATCTGGGCGATGTTCACCTGGTGGCGGCCGAAGATGGCGCCCACCTTGCCGATCACGCCCGGCAAGTCGCGGTGGAAGAAAATCATCAGCGTGCCGTCCAGGTAGCTCTCCAGCCGGCACCCGGCCTTCTGGACGAGCCGGGGCATGTTATTGCCGAACAGCGTGCCGCTGGCCGTGGATGTTTTCTCTTCGCTGACGACCTCGGCGGTGATCAGGGAGCTGAAATCGCCCATGTCGCTGGATCGCTGCTCGACCAGCTCGATTCCCCGCTCGCGGAGCAGGACTTCGGCATTGACGATGTTGACGCCCTGCTCCATGGCGTGCTCCAGCAGTCCGGCGGCGAACGCCGCGGACAACAGCCGGGTGTCCTTCTTGGCGACGTCGCCCTTGTAGCTCATCCGGCACGCCACCGGCGGCGAGTGATCGGTCTGCGCCAACAAGAGTCCCAGCCGGTACGCCACGTTCAGGTAGCCGCGGAGCGATTCGAGCGTCTTGGGATCCAGCGGCGACATGTTGACCGACTGCTTGATCGCCCCGGTCGTGAAGAAGTCGATCAGGAGCTCGGCCGCCTCGACGGCCACGCTGGTCTGGGCCTCTTCCGTGCTGGCGCCGAGGTGGGGCGTGCAGAGGACGTTGGGCATGCCGAACAGCGGGCTGTCCGTGCAGGGCTCGGTCGAGAAGACGTCCAGGGCCACGCCGCCGAGGTGGCCGCTGCGAAGCCCCTCGACCACGGCCTGCTCGTCGTAGATCCCGCCGCGGGCACAGTTGATCAGCCGCGCGCCCTTCTTGAGCATCTGGATCTCCTTGGCGCCGATCAAGTGCCGCGTCTCGTCGTTCAGCGGCGTATGGACGGTCAGGAAGTCGACGGACGGGAGCATGTCCCGGGCCGCGGCGACCATCTGGATGCCGAGTTCCTTCGCCCGGGCCGCCGAAAGGAACGGATCGTAGCCGACCACGCGCATCTGGAGGGCAATGGCCCGGGTGGCCACCGCCTGGCCGACCCGCCCCAACCCGATGATCCCGAGCGTCTTTCCCGCCAACTGGGTGCCCATGAACTTCTTGCGGTCCCAGCGTCCCTCGACCAGGCTTTCGTAGGCGGGGGCGATGTTCCGCGCCAGCCCCAGCATCAGGGCCAGCGTCTGCTCGGCGGTCGAGACCGTGTTTCCGCCCGGGGTGTTCATCACGACGATGCCCTGGCGTGTGGCGGCCTCGGTGTCGATGTTGTCGACCCCGACGCCCGCCCTTGCGATCGCCCGCAGACGGTGGTTCCCTTCCAGGACCTCGGCCGTAATCTTCACCCCGCTGCGGCAGATGGCGCCGTCGGCCTCCATGAGGGCCTTGCGGAGTTCCTCGCCCTTCAGGCCGGTTCGGACAACCGCCTCGATGTTGCCGGCCGAGCGCAGGAGGTTCAACCCGTCTTCCGACAAGTCGTCCAGAACGATGATCTTAGGCATGGTTTGACTCACTAGGGTTTACCTTAGCTTAACCGCTGCCGAGAATTTGACAAGCACCGGGCAACGCTAGCCCGAAGCGCAAGCGAGGGTAATTCGTTGCCACCCCCTCGCTTGCGACAATGAATCACCCTCGCTTGCGCGTCGGGCTGGTGAGTGCATCCCTCGCTTGCGCTTCGGGCTGGTGTTTGGGCGGTGAAGAATCCGGGCTACCGCCAGGCGGACGAGGGGACGCCGACCGTCCGGGCCGGCCCGCCCGGGGCGGGCGAGGGCGGCTGGGCCGCCAGCCCCTGCATGGCGGTCACCCGGGCGGCCACCTCCGGCTGGGCAGCGTCCAAATAGAGCGAACGCTGGTAATTCGACAGGGCTTGCGGGTACTCGCCCGTCTCCTCGCGGAGCTTTCCCAGGGCGGCCCACTGGCGGGCGTTGTTCGGATCGACCCTCACCGCCTCGACCAGTCGCTCCTTCGCGGTCGCCCGATCGCCCAGTTCCTCGTAGAGCCGCGCCAGCTCGATCCGCGGGTCGGCCAGCCACGGCTGCTGTTGGGCCCAGACCTGGAGCGAGCGGACGGCCTCGTCCGTGCGGCCCTTTTCGGCCAGGAGCACGGCCAGGCCGCGATGGCCGTCGCAGTGGTTCGGTTCCAGTTGCAGGCACTGGTTGTAGAAGGTCTCGGACCGCGCCAGGTCGTCCGGCTGACCCCGGAGCCGGCCCAGCCGATGGTACGTGGCGGCCAGGTTGTAATAGGCGTCCGCGTTGGCCGGGTCGATGTACACGGCCTCCTGGAACTCGCCGAGGGCCTGCTGGTACTGGCCCGTCTCGACCATCCGGACCCCTTCGGCATTCCGGCCCTGGGCGACGAAGTTGGTGCATCCGCCCAAGGCAGCCACGCAGGGGACCGCCAGAAGAAGCCCCCGCCTCCAGGAGATTCTCCTGTCCCCGCTGCCGCGGATTCGAGGGGGCCGTAAGACCACGGTCCAGGCACCTTGAGGAAACGCCGTCGCCAGACCCGCGGCGCGACGATCGTGCCGCCGGCAGTCACGGACAAGGGCGGGAGGATACCGATCCGGAACGCTCGCCGCAAGATCGATTTTCGGGGAAAAAAGGGATTAGGGATTGGGGATTAGGGATTAGAAAGCCTGGCGCCACGCCAGTCCAATCCCTAATCCCCAATCCCTAATCCCTAATCCCTCTCCTCCCGTCACACCGCCTGCTCGGTCGAGACGGACATATTGGGCGACTCCCCAAAGGGCGTAGCCCGTGCCGTCACCGACACCCGCTCATAACCCAGACCCCGAACAACCTCCAGGATCTCGCTGCAGGTTGGGAACATGCGTCCACTGCGACGCTTGTAGTCGTCCATCGCGTTCATGAACTCGATTTCTTCGGGCGAGTAGTCCCGCTCGCAGGTCGTCGGATCGATCTGCCGCCGGCGATTGACCTTGACCCGCCGCTCGCCGTGACGCCGTTCGATGACCACCGCGATGTTCTTCTCGCGTCGGTCGTTCGACGAGTTCCGGCGGTCTGACCCCGACCGGCAATCCGATGGGATGATCGCGTCCGCGGCCGCCATCACCTTCCGAAACGATGCCGGCGTTTTCTCTCGGGCCGTCCTGGCCTTCTCACTTGTCTTGGCAATGGTCTTCTTGGCGGTCACGACGGACCCTCCCTTCGTCGGTTCTCGATGTCCAGCTTCACACTGGGTAGAATGCGACCTCGTTGAAGAATAGCATCGGAAACGCGCCTGCGTAGAATCAAGCGGTTGGCGAAGAATTGCGGTCGTAGCGGCCTGAACGATTGGTAGCGATATTGCGGATGGCGCAAACATGAGGGTTGCGCAAGGGCGGATTCCTCTTAGCCGCGGATGAATATCCGCGGACGGACTCTCTACGGCTTCCGCTGGAAGAACTGCTTGAGCATTTCCTCGGCGGCCGAGCGGCTGCTGGCCGCCTGAGGCTTCTTCGCCGCCGGCCCCAAGATCGAATCCGGCTTCTCGTGCTCCGGCTTGGGCGACTGGGCCATGTCCTTCTGGGCCGCGGGTTGCGGAACGCCGGTCGTCTTCGGCCCCGGTGAAGCGTCGCCGGACGCTTCGTCCGCGGACGCTGCGTCCGCGGATGCCGCCGCCTCAAATCGCCTGCCGGATGTCGTCTCGTCCTTGTCCTCCAGCCAGCCGGCGATATCGGCGTCCTGGCCGCCGGCCGACTGGACCGTCCGGGCCGCCGCCTCCTGGACGTTGTGTACCTTCGGCTTCTTCTTGCCGCTGACGCTGACGGACAACTGGAGGTCGAACTCGAGGGGGCCGATCCGCACCCGGTCGCCCGCCTTCAACTCCCGCTCGGCCTTGACCCGCTCGCCGTTGACGAACGTCCCGTTCTTGCTACCGAAGTCGCGGATGGCCACGAATCCCTCTTCCACGAGGATGACGCAGTGGTGCCGGCTGACCATCTCGCTGCGGGGCCTTAGTTGGCAGTCCTCGGCGCGGCCGACGAAGAACTTCGGCCCCGGCACCGGGATTTCCTGCCCGGGATGCTTCCCACCCACCACGATCAGTTTGACATCCACAACTCGGCCTCTCCGCTTCCAATGTACCAAACCGGCGGGATGAAGTCAAAGTCGCCATGCGAGGGCCCTCCCGCGAAGGGCGCAAAAAAAATTGGGGCCTCTGACGTGCCACGTACCATAGTGGCAAATCAGGCAGTAAGGGCAAGGTAACCGCCTGACTTTAATCCGTCAGAGACCCCACGGGCCAGTCTCGTTTTGGCGAACCCCTGTTCGCGTTAGTCGATAGTTAAGCACGGCTTGTGCCAATCGGCCTGCTGCGGTTGGAAAAAACGCCAATTCGACACAAGTGGTTTATTGCCCGTATGTTGTGCCATTACAATGGATAGAAGCGGTGGTGACTGCCGGGCGGACGGCTCTTTCCCGGATTGTAGCGTTCTGCAACAGTACCTGCATCGGGCCAATGCACTTCCGGATTTGCGTCCGAGAGCGATGTCTTCGACACTAGCCCGAAGCGCAAGCGAGGGTAACTCATTGCCACTCTCTCGCTTGCGCTTCGGGCTAGTGTTTGGCGATGAGTAAATCGGGTATACTGCCTCCGCTCAAGGAGTTTCCCGGTGCAACCTGCCGCCGACAATCTGCCGCCCGGGACCGATCGGGTCCTGATCCTGGTTAACCCGAAAGCGGGGGCAAGCTCGGCCATGGCGAGGACCGACCGGCTGGCGAAGCTCCTTGGGGAGCGCGGGTTCCGCACCGACGTATCGGTTGACCTGGCAGCGGCCGCTTGCCGCGCCAACGGTTGGCATGCCGAGGGGTGTCTTCGGGCCCTGGTTGCGGTTGGAGGCGACGGCACGGCCGCTGAACTGGTAAACCGCACTGCCGCCGGCCTGCCCATCACCCTTCTTCCCGCCGGCAACGAGAATCTGCTGGCCCGTCATCTTGGGCTGGGCCCGACCCCGGAGGCCTGCTGCCAAACGATCGCCGGCGGCCGTCTGGTCCGCCTGGACGCCGCCGTTGCGGGCGGCCGCGTCTTCCTCCTCATGGCGAGTTGCGGATTCGATGCCGACGTGGTGCGTCGCGTCCATGCCCGCCGCAAAGGACACGTCCGCCGCAGCACGTACTTCAAACCGATTCTCGACTCGATCCGTAGTTATCAGTATCCCGAACTCCAGGTATCGTGGAGCAAGGGCCCGGCCGGGAGCCGGCCGCAGTGGTCGGACCCCGTGGCCGCCGGGTGGTTGTTCGCCTTCAATGTGCCTCGCTATGGTGGCGGGCTGAGGATCGCGCCCGAGGCCGACGCCTCGGATGGGCTCTTGGACGTCTGCACGTTTCGCCGCGCCGGCCTTTGGCACGGGCTGTGGTATGCCGCCGCAGTGTTATTGAGGCAGCATCGCCGCCTGGGCGATTGCACGATGTACCGGGCCTCCGCGATCCGAGTGACCTCCGAGGGCGAAGTGCCCTACCAACTGGATGGAGACCCGGGCGGACTGCTGCCCCTCGAGATCGAAATCCTGCCGGGACGGATGACGCTGCTGGTGCCGGAAGAGAGATATTGAAAAATGCAAATTGAAAAATGCAAATTGAAAAATGCCTGATAACCCCGTCACCATCGGACCGTATCGCTGCGGCCGCGGCCAGCCGCTCCTGGTGATTGCCGGACCGTGCGTTATCGAGACCGAGCCGCTGGCGATCGAGATTGCGATGCGGTTGCGGGAGGTCGCCCAACGGTTGGCGGTGCAACTCGTCTTCAAGGCATCGTTCGACAAGGCCAATCGCACGAGCATCGAGTCGTATCGCGGGCCGGGGCTTTCCGCGGGCTTGGGG
>JBEKCP010000335.1:0-6888 GCA_050014815.1 Thermoguttaceae bacterium
TCTACGGGGCCGACGGAAAAGACTACATCGACAACTGCGAGCGGTTCGTCTTTTTCAGCCGGGCGGTGATGGAGGCCATCCGCTTGCTCGATCTCGGGGTTGACGTGCTCCATGCCAACGACTGGCAGACGGGACTGGCGCCGGCCTATCTGAAGACCGAGTACGCCCGCGTCCCCCGCTATCAGCGGATCGCCTCGCTCTTGACGGTCCACAACATCGCTTTCCAGGGCCAGTTCTGGCACTGGGACATGCTCCTGACGGGCCTCGATTGGAAATACTTCAACTGGCGCCAGATGGAGTTCCACGGGAAGCTGAACCTGCTGAAGACGGGCATGGTCTTTGCCGACTCGATCAGTACGGTCAGCCCGCGGTACGCCCAGGAGATCCAGTCCGGCACGCACGGCAGCGGCCTGGAGGGCGTGCTCCAGTATCGCCGGGACGTGCTCTCGGGAATCCTCAACGGCATCGACCCTGACGACTGGAACCCGGCGGCCGATCCCCACCTGGCGGTCCGCTACGGCGCCGAGACGGCGGCCGCGGGCAAAGCGGCCTGCAAGGCGGCGCTCCAGCAGGAGGTCGGACTGCCCCAAGCCGCCGATGTACCCCTGGTGGCGTCCATCGGCCGGCTGACCGACCAGAAAGGCCTGGACCTCATCGCGGAGGTCATCCAGCGCTGGGTCCAGACCGCCGAGGTCCAATGGGTGATCCTTGGGACAGGCCAGCCGAAGTACCATCGGCTGCTGGATGGCCTCGCCCAGCGGCATCCCGACAAGATCGCCGTCCGCCTGGAGTTCTCCAACCCGCTGGCCCATCGGATCGAGGCGGGCAGCGACATCTTCTTGATGCCCAGCCGGTTCGAGCCGTGCGGACTGAACCAGCTCTACAGCCTGAAGTATGGCACCGTGCCCGTCGTGCGGGAGACCGGCGGACTGGCCGACACGATCACCGGCTATGGCGGCCCGCAAGCGGCCAGCCCGCCAGCAGTCGTCCCGCCAGCGGCCGGTCCGCCGGCCAACGGCTTCATGTTCCAGGAGTACAGCCCGCTGGCCCTGAGCGAAACGCTCCGCCGGGCCACCGACCTCTTTCACCAGCAGCCGGAGGTCTGGCGGCAGTTGATCCAGACCGGCATGCGGCAGGACTGGTCCTGGGCCCATAGCGCGAAGCAGTACGTCGATCTGTACGTGCAGACGATCGCGCGGGCGGGCCTGGAACACGCTCATGCCTGAGATGCGCGGAAAAAGGGGACAGTCCCCATTTGTGCGAAGCACCCTCCGGGCCGTTCCGGCAAATGGGGACTGTCCCCTTTTTCCTACCCATGCCTGAGCTTCGCAAGGACCCGATTGTCGACCGTTGGGTCATCATTGCATCGAACCGGGCCCAGCGGCCCAACGCCTTCGTGACCTCGCGGGCGTGGGAGGGGGCCGAGCCGTGCCCTTTCTGCGAGGGCCACGAGAAGGAGACCCCGGGCGAAACGTTCGCTTTTCGCCGACCGCAAAGTGTCCCGGACGGGCCCGGTTGGCGGGTCCGCGTCGTGCCCAACAAGTTCCCCTCGCTGGCTGGTCTGGGCGGCGAAATCGCCCGCCATTGCGAGGGCCTCTGCGAGTCCATCGAGGCCGCCGGGGCCCACGAGGTCATTATCGAGTCCCCCCGGCACATCGAGAGCGTCTCGGAAATGACCCCCGAAGCGGTCGCCGAGGTCTTCCTCGCTTACCGCCAGCGGTTGCTGCACTGGAAGCAGGATCCGCGGCTCCGCTATGCGGTGGTCTTCAAGAACGTGGGGGCCGCGGCCGGGGCCTCCCTCCAGCACACCCATAGCCAACTGATGGCCCTGCCGATCGTGCCCACGAGCGTCCGGGAAGAGATCGCCGGGGCGGCGGAGTTCTTTCGACTCCGCGGCCGCTGTGTTTACTGCCACCTGATCGACGAGGAGTTGACGGCGGGCCGCCGGGTCGTGCTCCAGGCGCCGCGGCTGGTGGCCTTCGCCCCGTTCGCCAGCCGGTTCCCCTTCGAGACCTGGATCCTGCCCAGGACCCATGTCAGCCATTTCGAGGACGCCGCAGACGACCTCCTGGAAGACCTCGCCGCCATGGTGCGGAGCGTTGTTGCCAGGATCGAGACCGCCTCGGCTCGGCCCGCCTACAACTATTTTCTTCACACGTCCCCCTTTGACACGGGCGATCTGGGGCATTATCACTGGCATATAGAGGTTATTCCGGCTTTAACGCAGGCGGCAGGGTTTGAGTGGGGGAGCGGTTGTTTTGTCAATCCGGTTCCTCCGGAAGACGCGGCCGCTTTCCTGCGAGGGGCAAATGTTTAGCGGGCGGGCTTGCCCGCCGCGCGGAATCATTCGTCAACTCGGCGGGCAAGCCCGCCCGCTAAACGGTTCCCGCAACAAGCAAAGGAGACTTTTCCAATCAGCGAATCTGGATAATCTGGGGCGTGTCTGCCGATGAAGTAATCTGTCCTCGCTATCCCGTGTTTCTGGGGCGGGCATGGGCCGTGCCTATGCGCCCCGGCCGCTAGAAGGGTGCCCCCCTCGCTTCAGCCCCCCTACAATTTGCTCGACAAGATATGCCCAAGCCCATCCGACTGATCCTGGCCCTCCACAATCATCAGCCCGTTGGCAATTTTGACCACGTTTTCCAGCAGGCCTACGAAGACAGTTATCTTCCGTTTCTGGAAGTCTTCAGCCGGTACGAGTCGCTTCGGATCGCCCTGCACACCAGCGGGGCGTTGATGGAATGGCTCGACGCCGCCCATCCGGAATACGTCGATCGCCTGGCGGAGTTGGCCACCCAGGGCCGGATCGAGGTCCTCGGCGGGGCCTTCTTCGAGCCCATCCTGGCGATGATCCCTTCCCGGGACCGGGTCGGCCAGATCCGCGCCTACAGCCGGTGGCTCCAGAAGCGGCTCGGCGCGACCGTCCGCGGCATGTGGGTGCCCGAGCGGGTCTGGGAACAGGCGTTCACGCGGGACCTGGTCGATGCGGGCATCGAATACACGATCCTCGACGATTTTCACTTCAAGACGGCCGGACTCGGCGACGACCAGTTGTTGGGCCACTTGACCACGGAGGACGAGGGCCGGGCCCTGTCGGTCTTCCCCGGCAGCGAGCGCCTCCGCTACACGATTCCGTTCGCCGCGCCGCAGGACACGATCGACTACCTGGCGGGACTCTCCGAGCGGCACCCCGGGGCCGTGGTCCTCTTCGGCGACGACGGCGAGAAGTTCGGCACCTGGCCCCAGACGAAAAAGCACGTCTACGAAGACGGCTGGCTCGTGCGGTTCTTCGACGCCCTGGTGGCCAACCGCGACTGGCTCTCGGTGACGACGCCGTCGGAGGCCGTGGACAGCGTCCCGCCGGTCGGCAAGGTCTATCTGCCCGATTGCAGTTACCGCGAGATGACCGAGTGGGCGTTGCCGACGGAGCAGTTGGTCGAGTACGAGCGGATCTCGCACGAGATGCAGGGCGATCCCCGCTGGCCGGCGCTGCGGCGGTTTGTGGGCGGCGGCTTCTGGCGGAACTTCAAGATCAAGTACCCCGAGGCCGACGAAATGTACGCCCGCATGATGATGGTCAGCCGCCGGCTCGAAGAGGCGGTGGCCGAGGGGGCGGCCGGACCGTTGGTGGACCAGGCCCGGACCCACCTCTACCGCGGGCAGTGCAACTGCGGGCATTGGCACGGGGCGTTCGGCGGGATCTACCTGCCCCACCTACGCAACGCCGTCTACCGCTCGCTGATCGCCGCCGACAACGCCCTGGACCGCGCCCTGGGACGCCCGGAGACCTGGATCGAGGCCGCGGCCGACGACTACAACTTCGACGCCAGGCAGGAAATCCGCCTCACCAACGACCGGATGATGGCCCTGGTGCTGCCCAGCCGCGGCGGCCAGATGGTCGAACTCGATGTCCGCCGGATCGAGCACAACCTCCTGGCCACGCTCACCCGCCAGCCCGAGGCCTATCACCGCAAGATCCTCGCCGGCGCCAACCGCGACGAGGGCTCCTGCGCGAGCATCCACGACCGCGTGATCTTCAAGCAGGCCGACCTGGAGCAGAGGATCCAATACGACCCCTACCCCCGCAAGAGCCTCCTGGACCTGTTCTACGACAGCGATGCGACGCTCGATGCGGTGGCCTCTGGCCGGGCGGCGGTCCGGAGCGACTTCACCGATGCCGTCTACCAGGCCCGCATCCGCCGCAATCCCGACCGCATCCAGGTCCAGTTGAGCCGCGACGGCTCCGCCTGCGGCGTGCCCGTGCGGATCACCAAGGGCCTGACGCTGGACGCCGGCAGCGCGACCCTCCAGATCGCCTACCTGTTGGAGAACCTGCCGCAGGACCGGCCGCTCTTGTTCGCGGTCGAGTTGAACTTCGCCGGCCTGCCCGCCGGGGCCGACGACCGCTACTTCCGCGATCCGGACGGCAACCGCATGGGCCAGCTCGGCGGGCGGCTGGACCTGGCCGACGCCATGGGTCTGGGACTGGTGGACGAGTGGCTGGGGATCGACGTGGGCCTGAAGACGTCGCGGCCCACGCACTTCTGGGCCTTCCCGGTCGAGACGGTCAGCCAGTCGGAGGGCGGTTTCGAGCTCGTACACCAATCGACGGTGGTCCAGCCGCACTGGCACGTCCTGCCCGACCGCGAGGGCCGCTGGGCCGTCTCGATGGACCTCGTGCTGGACACCAGCCGGGCCGAGCGCCGCACGGAGCAGGTCGCCGCCGCAGTGACGGGGTGAAGACGAGTTGTCAGTAGTCAGTAGTCAGTCGTCAGTAGCCAGTACTCGGTACTCAGTACCCAGTACCGCGCGGGCCCTCACAATTCAATCGCGGTACAGGGGCGGGTAGCGATAGTAGACCTCCAGGGTCAGGGCCGCCAGGCTGGTCACCATGAGGCGGCCGCCCACCTTGCCCCAAGTATCGCCGGCCGGATCCCAACTGCCGTTGGCGCAACTGCTGGACTCCTTGCACTGGCTGTCGACCAGGATCTTCCGCATCCGGCGGTTCCACTGGTCCCACTCATAGCCGCTCATGTTGTGCAGCACCTGGCTGGCGTAATACCAGTAGTAGACATTGGGCGGTTCGGCGTCCGGCAAGTGGTTCATCAGGTACTTCACGCCGTCGGCCATCATGGGGCTGTCGCGCTTGACGCCGAGATACTGCCGCGAGAGCAGGCCGACCGAGGTCATCGAATGGGAAGTCGGCCCGCCGGGCAGGTAACGGTATCGGTGGCCGTTACGTCCGTTCATACACCCGTCGAGCCACTTGCCGGCCCCTGTGAATGCGGACTCGCCGACGCTCAGTCCCGCCATTTTCGCGCTCTTAAGCGCCATCACTTGCCAGCCCAGCACCGATGTGTCGCCCGGGTCGCCGGGGTTGTACCGCCAGCCGCCGGTCTGCTGGTTCTGGGCCTTTACGATGAAATTGACCGCCCCTTGGGCCGCCGTGCCGACGTTCTTGTCGCCGCTGAGTCCGTAGGCCTCGCACAGGGCCATGGTCGCCATGCCGTGGGAATACATCGGAGGGCTGGAGCCTTTGGCCAGGTTGCCGTCGGGCCCTTGATGGTGGATGAGCCAGTTGATGCCCGCCGCGATGTTCCCGCGGTATGGCCCATCGGTCTTGTGCGTGTGCCCGGCGGCCAGGAACGGGAGGAGTCCCATGGCGGTCGCCCCGGCGTCGGCGTTGGCCGAGCCCGGGCCGGTACACGTGGCGTCCCGGCACCGCTGGGTGTAGTTCCGGAAGCTCCAGTTCCCGTCGGCGAGTTGGTGGTTGGCCAGCCACGTCAAGGCACCGCTAACGGCTCGCTCGGTTCGCCTGGTTCCGCCGCGTTCGGCGAGCATGGCCTTGCGGTTACCCTGGCCGCGGAATCGCCGTTCCAGGTCGTCAACCACCTTCATGGCCATCCAGAGATTTCCCGCCTTGGCTGCAAGGCCCGCAGCCTCCTTGAGCAGCGCGAAACAAAGTGGAGGATCGTCCTTTGTCTCCTCGGCCTTTTTGATCAACTCCCCGGCAAGCTCAGATTGCCTCGCGCCGTCGGTGGCGGCGGCGTACTGCTCCTTGTAGGTCTCCCGAACGAGGTCCACGGACCGCTGTTGTGCCTCCGGGGTTGGAACCACCCATTGCTCGGCGGCCCCGGTCGGCAAAGCAGTCGCCGACGCGAGGAGGGCGGCTGCCAAGACAAGAAAGTGCTTAGGAAAGCCTGTCATCGTCACCTCCATTTTTCGGCGGGAAGGGGAAGCGGGAAATCGCCAAAACCCGAAAGACAGGGGAACCCATCGAACGAGTGCATCGGAATCGCTTCGCTGACTTCTTTCGGGTTTTCGTTCTTTCGGGTTTTCGTGATTCCTTTCCGCACCTCGCCAATTCCGTGTAGTCTAGGGCGGCCCCCGCGTAAACACAATGCCGGGCCACTTGATTTCGCCGGCCGCCGAGCCAACAATAGGACGCTTTGAGTTCCCTTCAACCTGAACTTCCCTGGAGAAACCCGATGATGATGAACCTTCTCGCCCACTGGTTCCTGGCAGCCGGCTTCGTCGGCGTCTCGTGCCTGCTCGGCATGGCGGCGGCCGCGGAGGCCGCGGAGCCGATGCTCGCCCATAACGTCTTCTTCAGCCTCAACGACAACTCCGACGCGGCGAAGCAGAAGCTCGTGGCGGCCTGCAAGAAATACCTGTCGGGGCACCCGGGCACGGTCTTCTTCGCCGCGGGCACGCTGGCCCGGGACCTCGATCGGCCGGTCAACGACCGCGACTTCGACGTCGGCCTGCACGTGGTCTTCAAGACCAAGGCCGACCACGACCGGTACCAGCAGGCCCCGGCCCACCTGAAGTTCATCGAGGAGAACAAGGCCGGCTGGAAGAAGGTCCGCGTGTTCGATTCATGCGTCG
>JBEKCP010000336.1:0-6881 GCA_050014815.1 Thermoguttaceae bacterium
CCTGGGACTACTGGACTGAAAGCAACACATGGCAGCGATCTCCTGAAAGCCTTCACTGACTGTAAAGTGTGGGTGCAGAGATTTGCCGACACGATTGAAGCTGCCTTGCAGCAGCTTGGGCCACTGGCTGAATTGTAAGAAGGCGGCGAGTCCGAGCCGTGCGAGGACGAAGCCGCCCCTCCTCCCCCAAACATCCAACACCATCATAAGGGATCTGGCGAAAGGCAGTCCAATTTCCCCTCGCCAACGCATAGATACTTCCATCCCCAGAAGCATCTATGGCAAACCGAATCACCATCACCTATCACGGCATCACCGCCAGCGTCGGCCGCTGGGCTACGCTACTCGGCTTCGATTACTACGCCCTCTTGACACGACTCAGACATGGGTGGTCGGTCGAGAGGGCTCTGGAAACGCCAAGACGTCATCAGGGCAGGGCCGGGAGGACACATGGGAAAACCGGAAGCAAGGAGTATAGGGCGTGGTTGTCGATGAAAGAACGATGTTCACGACCCGAATATCACGGTTATCATCGGTATGGTGGGAGGGGCATCAGTGTGTGCGAGCGATGGGAAAAAAGTTTTGAGGCGTTCTTCTTGGACGTTGGGCCCGCACCGTCGCCACAACATTCACTGGGCAGATTGGACAATGACGGAGGCTACGAGCCGAGCAATGTTCGCTGGCAGACGGCGAAAGAGCAGTGCCAGAATCGGGCCAAGCCGAGGGGAGTGAAAGGGTGAGGGCGAACACCTCCCCAAGTTTCTTGCCCCACGGCTTGGCGGGCGGAGTGTTTCGGCGCAGGCGTCCAGCGCACCTCGTGACCAGTAGGGCTCGTCACCGACTCACCGAGCCACAAGCGGGCTTGCGGCCATGCGGACGCCCCCCCTTGTTCCGCTCCCACTTGTGCGGTATCCTAGACAGCCACTAGACAGGTCAGCATTCTCCTCCGTAACAAGGATCGCAACATGGAAAGAATACGCCAGTTTCTCCGGCGATGGAAACCTTTGACTGAACTGGTCCTGACACTCTCCGTCATCATCGTTGCCATTTTCGCCGCAGTCATAGCTTGGAGAAGCGATGCGACATTTGAGGAGGAGGCAGGACTTCTGCGTGAGGCGAAGACGATAGTGGCGCAAGAGGATGCAACTTTCAAGCAGGAGGCCGAACTTCTCCGTGACGTAAAGACGCTAGTGGAGCAAGAGAATGTAACATTCAAGCAAGGAGTGGCGATACTAGAAACGACGAAGGGATTGATCGGGCAGACGACGGAGCTAATTAAGCAAACTAAGGAGTTGGTCGAGCGGGAGACCATCCATGAGGCCAGGGATGACTTTGACAAGGTTCTCGACGAAGCGGATCGGTATTGCGAGGGGTGTTCGCAATGCTCGCCCAGCTACGCTATCAATATCCCTCTGGACAAGGCTGTTCGTCGAGAGCAAGAGGTGACACCATTTCTAACAGCGGCGGAATACAACAGACTGGCGATGCTGGGGTCGGCCGTCTGGGAGTTCGGCATGGCCGAGAAGTATGTGCGCAAGGCGATGGATAAGAAGGACAAGACACCGGTGGATGTCTTCGTCTCACATTTGGTTCTCGGCCATCTTAACTTCGTTCATCTGAAAGACGATCCTGAACATGCGACCTTAAAGGATGCCAAAGACCATTTCACCCAGGCAATTGCGGCACTGCCACCAAATAGCGGTAGCGATGCCATTCGCACCTACGTGGGTCGGGGTTACGGGATTTGGGCAGCGCACGAGGCTGTCTTGAAACATAGTGAAGAGTCGGACCGATTGGCCAAGCTGGCCAAAGCCTCCTGGTCGGGATTGTCTGATGCCCATACGTTTGAAGTTGAGCTAAGCGCACTACTCGCCTCGGCAAGTGCTGGCGTTATGCCACAGATCGCTTGTTTATTCAAGTCACCCGTGCGATTGGCTAACTGCCCGCCATGTAGAGGCGTGACAGCAGCAAAAGCAGCATTCGAAGCGCCGGGTGTCCCAACACCGGCAGCAGCACAAGTGATATCACCACCTGGGCCGCCATTGGCGGGGACGGACGCCACTTCCTATTACAACCGTGGCATCATCTACGTGCATACGAGTGAATGGGACAAAGCCATTTCCGACTTCAACGACGCCATCCGCCTCGACCCGAAGTCTGGCATGGCGTATTACGGCCGGGGCTTTGCCTATTACAAGAAGGGTGACCAAGCCAAGGCGGATGAAGATTTCGCAACAGCCAAAGAACTCGGCTACAAGCCGCAGTAGACAACGGCTTGCCCCAATCCGTCAGAACCCATCGGGCCTCCGTGAAGAAGTCGGGGGAGACGCCCAGCCGCCACTCGCCAGTGGATCGGCCCCAGTCGTCCAGGACCGGCTCGGCGACGGCGTGAGTGGCTGGTGCCTCTGGCATCTTTCCGACATCGGAAAGATCGGCGGGCATTGCCATCCCGTCACGAACCCCCCCTTGGGAAAGGTAGGCACCAGATGCGCTACGTTTTGGGGTGGGGGTGCCTTTCGCCAGCCCGTTGTGATAATCTGGGCTGACGGGAGGTGTTGCCACCAGGAACTTTCCTGGCCCTCGCCCCGTCTTATTGAGGAAGGAGACTGCCCGTGCCCCGCCTCGCTGCCCTTCTGCTCATCGCCGGGATCGCCATCGCCGCAAACGCCCAGCAGCCCGATCTCGCCCAGGTCAGAGCCAAGGAATTGAAGGCGGGGATCAAGACCTTCCGGCTGACCCTCAACTACAACGGCGATGAGGACAAGCCCTTCTACAGGCTGATCCTCAGCGTGCCGCCCATCGGCTATGACCGCAACAATCCGTTCTACCGCCTTGCCCAGCTCAGCGAGGAGCAGGCCAGCAAGATCATCGACCACCTGGCCCAGGACGGCTTCTTGGAGAAGGCCGCTGACCAGAGGAGCAAGCAGAAGCGACCGCCGCCGACCATGCCCGGTTACACGCTGACGGTCGGTGACTTCCATCAAGACCTCGGCTGGGGCCTGCCCATGCTTAAGCGGCTCGACGGCCTGCGAAAGGTGTTGGACGGCGATGCAGCCAAGGGAATGGATTTCCTACTCGGGCGGTTGTCGGGGTTGAGGCAGCAATGGGAGAAGGAAGAGAAGGCGAAGAAGCCCGATCCCAACGAGGACTACGCCCGCTACGTTCATGTTGGCGTGATCGACCCGAAACAAGCTGGTTCTGTGGGCAAGCTGCTCGAAGACCACGGCATCCCGAACATCATCGAAGGCTCCGTTGCCTACGGCGTCAGTGTGCCGCCTGAGAAGAAAGAGGGGGCTTTGGAACTTCTCAAGGCCGATGCAGCAAAACGAAACTACTGGTTCAAACTACCCGGAGAGTGAAAATGAATAGTCGTGGTCATCTGATTCCGCTCGCAATCTTCCTTACCACACTGAACGTCCCGGTTGACGGTTTCGGGAAACCACCGGCCCCATCGCTGGCCGAGCAGGTGAAGAAAGCCGAGTTGGTCGTCGTCGGCAAACTCGATCCTTGGGACACCCGGCAGCTTGTCCCCGTGAAGCCTGGGCAGAAAGGGCCTTGGGCATTTCGCTACGCCGTGGTGCAGATTCAAGTCCGTGAGGTTCTCAAAGGCCCGGCGAAGTTGAAGGAGGTGCCGCTTCGCTTGAACATCGGCTGGGTGGACAGGCCGGTGAACGAGTCGCCACCGGGCATTTATCAGATCGAGAGTGATGGCGTATGGCTTCTAACCCGTGAGGAAGGGCAGTATGTCGGGCCATGCCTGCCGCTGAAGCAAAAGGATGAAGTCGTCGGGCATCTGGGTGCGGCAGCCAAACAAGACCCGACGCCGACCACGAAGCCTTCCGCCTCCCAAGCGCCCGATGGCCGACCGATCATTCGGCTGCCGTCATCCCCACCGCTCGTCAAAGCCCCTGGTTCGGCCAGCAAGGAGGGCCTGTTGCTTTCGGCCAGCCCATTACGAGCGACTTGGGGCAAGGAGGAATCGTTGGATTTCAACGTCGGCTTCAAGAACATCGGGCAGCGGGGGTTTCGTATCCCAGGCGGGGCAGCAGGCCAGACGACGGCGGAACATTTCTCGTTCTCCTTCACGGAGGTTGCTGGCTCAAAGCAGTCGTGGACATTCGTGGGCACCATGAAAACGCAGTCCGACGACAAGGACTTTCGCACGTATGTCTACCGTGATCTCGATCCGGGAGTGTCGGTGACCGTGCATTTGACGTTGGAGGCAAGAGGCCAGTTTGTGCAGGCTCGCTCGGAGCAGAGCGAGAAGACGCCCTCACGGGACAAGCTGCCGGTAGGCCGCTACGCCGTGCGTTTGATCTTCACTTCGCCCGAGTACCGCCGTGCCCCCGAGGAGCCCATCTCTGATTGGCGGCTGCCTTTGTGGACCGGTCAGATCACCGTCGAGGCAGGGCAGATCGAAATCACCGAGAAGGCTCCCGCTTCTCAGCCGCATGCCGAGAAACCCGACCTCACCAAGCCCGGCACCTACAAGAGCGGCGATTGGGAGTACCGCTACTACACCAACGGCCCCGCCAAACGCAACCCCGTCGTCAAAGGCACACTGGTTTTCCAGGGCCAGGAAATGGGCGACCCGAAGGACGGCAGTAGATCGGTGCTGACGCCTTGGGGCCTGATGACCTGGCGGGGCGTGGGCCGAAGCCACGGTTGGTCGGGCTGGCTGCTGGAGAACGACGTGCCGAAATCGGCCGAGCCGCCGCCCAAGCCCGACGAAGAAACCATCACCCAGTTGATCCGCCAACTCAACCACGACAACTTCGAGGTGCGGGAGAAGGCGACGAAGGACTTGATGGCGATGGGCGAGGCAGCTCATCCGTTGTTGAAGGAGATGCTTCAGTGCCCTGATACCGCCATCGAAACCCGCAGCCGCATCAGGATCATTCTTGGCGAGAAGCCGATACCGCTTGTCCAAGAAGGGCAAGCCGTGACTGATCCGGCGTCCGGCGTCACCGTGTCGATCACCGGCGAAGGCAAGGAACTGACCGCAACGAAGGGCGGCAAGACGATCTGGCAGGTTCGTTTTCAGCAGCCGGTTGCCCAGACGTTGAAGCTGGAGAACGGGCTGCTGGTTGTTTCGCCCGACAATTCCGCCTACGATCTGGCGACGGGGAAGTGCATTTGGAAGAACCGCTGAACGAGGACCAAATCATGTTTGCTCTACGAACCATCGTGTTCGGCCTGCTGCTGATCGTGGTGTCGGCAAAGTCGGGGTCTGCTGCCAACGCACAGAAGCCCGAGGAGCAAAAAACTGTTGGGGAGGTCGCCGCTGAGTTGGGGGGCAAGGCTTACCCAGAGTGCATTTGGGTTGGCGGCGTTTACATTGACCTCCCCAACAAGAAGGTCACCGACGCAGGGTTAGAACGCTTCAAGGGGTTTACCCAAATCAAGGGCTTCAACCTTGGCGACACCCAGATCACGGACGCTGGATTGGAACATCTCAAGGGTTTGACGAACCTCCGAAGGCTGGAACTCAACAAGACCCAGATCACGGATGCCGGGTTGGAGCATATCAAAGGTTTACCGCAACTCGAAAAGCTGTTCCTCAATGACACGAAGGTCACGGACGCTGGGTTGAAACAGCTTCAAGGCTTGCACCAGCTCGAATGGTTGTACCTCAACAATACTCCGGTCACGGACGCTGGATTGGAACATCTCAAGGGACTGCCCCAACTCCGATGGTTGGAACTCGAACACACGCACATCATGGATGCGGGGTTGGAGTGGCTCAAAGGGTTGACTAGACTCGAACGGTTGTGCCTCAAAGACACTCCGATTACGGACGCCGGGTTGCAGCACCTCAAGGGGCTGACCAAACTTACATTGCTGGACCTTGGGGGCACCAAGATCACGGATGCTGGGCTGACAGACCTCAAAGAATTGCCCCAACTCCAGACCTTGTACCTCAGCGGTGCCCAACTGACCGAACCAATGCTGGAACGCCTCAGAGGACTGCCACAACTCAAGACCTTGGGAGTACACAATCCCCAGAGCAAGGGTGTGGACGATCTCAAGAAGGCGCTACCGCATTGCACCGTCCAGATTCTCCCGTGAGCCATCGGGGAGTAGTCGGCCACCCAGACCACCCCGCAGCAGATCCGTAAACGTCGGGGCTAAGAACGTAAAGGGAAATCCCATGTTTCGCACGTCACTCACGCTACTCGCTTCCATAATGGTCGGTGTGACATCATGTTCGGTTGCCCAAATGCGTGCCGCCGAACCGATTGTGACCGAAACCCGTGAGGGCGGCACGTCGGTTATTCGCATCAAGGCAACGGATGGGGGAGAAAGGGTCTACCGCATCGACCTATCTCGGCGGCATACCCCGGCATCGGAGAAGACGGAAGCACTCAAGAAATGGGAATCCTATCGCCTCGGGGCCTTCGTCTGCTTCAACAGCAATCAATTCACTGGCGAGGAGTTTTGTAAGGCCCGTGATCCGAAGGTCTACAGTCCCAGGCAGCTTGACGTGGCGGGCTGGGTATCGGCCTTCAAGGAGGCGGGCATGAGATATGCCGTGCTAACGACCCGCCACACGTCCGGTTTCCTGCTCTGGGACAGTACCACCACAGACTTTGATGTCGCCCAAAGCGGCAACACCACCGATGTCTGCAAGGAATTCGTGGGCGAGTGCCGCCGTCAGGGGCTAGCACCGGGGTTCTATTACTGCCTCTGGGGCGGAAAGGGTTGGTATCCTCATTCCAATGCTCGGGCGATCATCCTGGCCCAACTCTACGAACTGGCAACTCGGTACGGAGAGATTCCGTTCTTCTGGATCGACATGATGAAGTGGGGGCCGCCGGACCTCACCACGCAGGAAATCTACGATTGCTTGAAAACGCTCCGGCCGAATTGCGTGGTCATGT
>JBEKCP010000337.1:0-6879 GCA_050014815.1 Thermoguttaceae bacterium
TCTCCCTCCGGGAGAGGGCCGGGGTGAGGGGGCGCCACGCGATACCCCGCTCCCCTCACCCCCTGCCCCTCTCCCGAAGGGAGAGGGGAGCCGAGGCAGTCCCCTGAAAGCTCCGACAGGCCCAGGGCCACCACCTCTCCAACCACGATGACCGCCGGCGGACGCAAATGCCGCGATCGGATCACCGCGGCCACGTCGGCCAGCGTCGTGCGGACCACCTCCTGGTCCGGCCAACTCGCGCGGCGGACGATCGCCACGGGCGTCTCCGCCGGCCGGCCGCCCCGCACCAGCGCCTCGCTCCACTGTTGGGCCGTTGTCATGGCCATGTAGAAGACCAGCGTGCCGGGGAACCGGGCCAGCGACTCGTAGTCCAGCTCGGGACCGGTCGATTTGTCGGTCCGCTGGTGGCCCGTGATGAGGGCCACGGCCGAGGCACAATCGCGGTGCGTCAGGGGCACGCCCGCATGGCTGGCCGCCGCCATGGCGGCCGTCACGCCGGGCACGACCTCGCAAGGGACCCCCGCCGCGTGGAGCAACTCGGTTTCTTCGGCCCCTCGACCGAACAAGTGGGGATCGCCGCTCTTGAGGCGCACCACGGTTTTGCCCTGCCGGGCGGCCTCGACCATCTGCCGGTTGACTTCCGCCTGCTGCATCCCCCGACCACCGTGGGGATGGCCCAGCGAGACCAATTCGGCCGACGGCGGGGCGTGGCCGAGGATCGCGGGGTTGACCAGGTAGTCGTAGAGCACCAGGTCGGCACGGGCGAGGCACTCCGCGCCGCGGAGCGTCAGCAGTCCTGGGTCGCCGGGCCCCGCGCCAACCAAATAGACCTTGCCCCGCGGGGCCTGAATATCCATGATGAGAAACGCCATTCCCTCGAAAGACCGCGCTGCGCAAGCGCGATGTCGTATCCTGACTTTCGGGTCGTCCTACTCGCCGTAGCCTTCCCATCCCTCGAACACCGCATCGCGGCTCTAAGGACAGTGGCCATTCGGGAGCACAGCACGCATCGGGTGCGGGTCGTGCGCCCCTAACGGCTTTCGTCGCCGATCACAGTGGCGGGGCCGTGCTGGATTCTCACCAGCTTCCGAGTTCCAACTTGGAACCACCTTAGCATAAGGCCGTCAATATGGGTCGTCAAGGGCCTGGCGGGCGCAAGCCCTCCTTCTTCGCGCGCGGCTTTGCGCCTTCGCGTCTTTGCGTGAAATCCTTCCAGGTCGCGGTGCTACCTTCACGACGCGCCATTTGCAAGGATGTCGGTTCAGGATGGGGGATTTCACGCAAAGGCGCAAAGCCGCTAAGCCGCAAAGGATAAAGTAATACCCCACTACGGAAGGGTTTCGCGGAGCCCTTTATTCGTCTTGCAGCCGGACTGTGCAAGCATTAGAATCCTGCATTCTGGATATCCTTTGGGGGGGTATGGTCGCGATCGGTCGCGCCCCTCCGGCCCGCTTGCTGGGGCTTGCAAGACAACAACTTAGGCAAATGCCATGTCGGCGGAACGGATGCCGCGGACAGAATCGTCGCTTCTGACCAGGCCCCTGGACCTCGTCACCCGGCTGGTGACCCGCTTTCCGGTTGCCACGATGGTGGTTTCGGGCCTGCTGGCGGCAGTGTCGCTCTACTTGGCCCAGACGCGGTTGCAGTTCCAGACCAGCCGGTCGAACCTGCTCAACCCCAAGAGCGATTACAACCGCCGCTGGCTGGAGTACGCCAAGGAGTTCGGCGAGCAGGACGACGTGATCGTGGTCGTCAGCGGCGAGGACCGCCGGGCCATCCTTCCAGTGCTCGACGAGCTTGCCGCCCGTCTGGCGAGGGAGCCCAGGTACTTCCAGTCGGTCTTCCACAAGGTCGATCCGGCCAAGCTCCAGGCCAAGGGGCTGCACTACCTGGAGCCCAAGCAGTTGACGCAGATCGAGGGGTTTCTGGAGCAGGCCCGACCGGTGATCGAGGGCAACTGGGCGGCGCTCGACGTGGGGGGACAACTGGCGCACTTCGCGGACCAGATGTCCGCGGACGCGATGTCCGCGGACAGGATGTCCCCGGACAGGATGTCCCCGGACAGGATGTCCGCTGTTGATCCCCGGCAGGCGATGGCTGCGGCGGCGGCGGGGCAGGCGGCCCAGGCCCAGGCCCAGGCCCTTCAGATGCTGGCCGCCGCGTTGGGTCAGCCGGGCCCGTACCGCTCCCCGTGGCCCGAAATGCCCGGCCTCGCCGCCCTCCAGCAGGATGCCAACGGCGGCTACGTCCTGGCCAACGACGGCCGGGTGGGCATGCTCCTGTTGTGGATGGTCAAGAACCGCAGCGACAACTTCGCCGAGTATGCCGACGCGATCGCCGCGATGCGCCGCATCATCGGCGAGGTCCGCGCCGGGCATCCCCAGGCCTGGATCGGCCTGACCGGCATCCCCGTCATGGAAAACGACGAGATGGAATCGAGCTCGACGGCCATGACGCAGGCGGGCGTCCTCTCGCTGGTGGGCGTGGCACTGCTGTATATTGCCGGGTTCGGCTGCATCCGCCATCCCACCATGGCCATTATCGCCTTGGTGGTGCCCATGGCCTGGTCCTTCGGCTTCATCGTGCTGGCGGTGGGGCACCTGAACATTCTCAGCAGCGCCTTCGCCACGATCATTATCGGCCTGGGCAGCGACTTCGGCGTGTATCACGTCGCCCAGTACCTCCGGCTGCGGGGGCGGAACTTCTCGACCCGCGACGCCCTCGTGGAAACGGCCCGGAGCGTGGGCCCCGGCATCACTACGGGGGCCTTGAGCACGGCGATGGCGTTCTTCGTGATCGGGCTGAGCGACTTCCCCGGCATCGCGGAGCTTGGGGTGATCGCCGGCGGGGGCATCCTGTTGTGTTGGGTCGCCGCCCTGACGACGCTGCCGGCGATGATCCAGTGGTGGGACGACAAGCGGCCGCCCTGGCAGGCGCCGGCACCGCTGGACGTCTACGGCTGGCTGGGCCCGGTCCTCGGTCGGCCCAAGCTGCTGTTGGCCGGCTACGCGGCCGCGACGCTGCTGATTGCACTGGGCATTGGACGGCTCTGGTACGACCACAACCTGCTGAACATGCAGGCCGCCGGCCTGGAGAGCGTCGAGCTGGAACAACGCCTGTTGCGCCAGAACGACTTCAGCGTGTCGTTCGCCGTGTCGGTCGCCAAGACCCGCGAGGAGCTCCTCGCCCGCAAAGAGCAGTTCCTCCGGCTCTCGATGGTCGATTCGGTGAAGGTTATCCTCTCGTTCTTTCCGGAGAACACGGAGATCAAGCGGCCGGTGATCGAGCGGATCCACGACCGGCTGCAACGGCTTCCCGCCGGCGCGCCGGCGATTCCGGTGGTCCCGCAGGCCGTGCTGGCGGGGGCCTTGTCGCGGTTGGCGCAAATGGCGGCCATGGGTCCGCCGACGCCGGCGGCCCGCGCGCTGGCACAGCTTCGCGACCTGGTCCGCTCCCTGCCCGCAAAAGAGTACAACAGCCGGCTGTCGGCCTTCCAGCAGGCGATGGCCGCGGACGTGTTGGGGCGACTGGCCGCGCTGGCGGCCGTCGCCAACCCCGAGCCGCCCGAGCTTGCCGACCTGCCCGAAGGGCTCGTCAACCGCTTCGTCGGCAAGCACGGCTGCTACGCGATGCAGATCTACACGAAGGCCGACATCTGGAACATGGACGCCATGGAGAAGTTCGTCCGCGAGGTGCGGAGCATCGACCGGGACGTGACGGGCAACCCGCTGCAAATCTACGAGGCCTCGCGGCAGATGAAGACGACCTACGAGAAAGGGGCCCTCTACGCCGTGCTGGCGGTGCTGGCGGTCGTCTACCTCGATTTCCGCAACCTGCGGCTGTCGCTCCTGGCCCTCTTGCCCCTCGCGGCATCCAAACTGCAACTGTTCGGCCTGATGGGATGGCTGGGCATCCCGTTGAACCCGGCCAACATGATCGTGCTGCCCCTGATCCTGGGCGTGGGGGTCGATAACGGGGTACACATCGTCCACGACTACCTGCGGGAGCGGGTTCCCGGCCGCCCCTACCGCATCAGCGCCTCGACCGGGGCGGCCATCGTCATCAACACGCTCCAGAACATCGTCGGCTTCGGCGGTCTCATGATCGCCTCGCACCGGGGACTGCACAGCCTGGGCCGGGTGCTCACGCTCGGCATGGCGTGCTGCCTGATCAGCGGGCTGGTGATGCCGGCCCTCTTGCGGATCTTGCAGGGGCGTGCGGGCCGGACCGCGGCCGGCGGCCCTCCGCGCGTGGATGTCAGGATCGATCCTCTCGTCGAGCGGCCCGACTCTCGCTCCGCCCGCCCGGTCTCGATCCGCCGCCGCGCGGATTCGCCGGTCTGATCGGTGACGGGCGCGTGGATGCAAAATACGCGAATAAGGCCGCCTTTCTCTAGCCCAGACGTTTACGTCTGGGGCTGGGAAACGAATATCTTCTCTTCTTCAGCCCCTTCAGGGGCGGGACCTGTCATGGTGCCCCTGAAGGGGCTGGAGGAAAAGAATTATGGTTGGTCGGTCCTTGGTCCCAGGCGTAAAACGCCTGGGCTACAGAAAAGGCCCGTTTCCTACGTTCTGCCTCCAGCCGCCGGCGACTGTCGGCCGCGGCAATCCTGGCCCCAATTGCCAGGCTCGCCCAGGACGCAGTACAATGCAACGTAATGGCGGGAAGAACTCGATTGCAGAATCTGTTGTTGTTGGCCGGCATGCTGCTGCTTTCCGGCACGTGTACGGCGTCGGCGGCCGGGCAGCCTGCCGGAACGCCCGGGCCGGCAACAACCACCGACCACGGGCCAAAACCCTTTGTGCGCGACATCGCCGTCGGCTACCTGCTCAACTACAATTTCCTCTCGCCGCGGCCGTACTGTTGGACCAAGGATCCGCTCCTCTCCGGCTGGGAGGTCGATAAGAGCGGCGGCACCTGGGCATGCCATCCTGGCGGCCTGATGCCGCGGGACTTCTTCTTCCACAGCGATTGGTTCAAGCTGGTCGACACGAGCACAACCGCGGCCGTCACGATCAAGCACCAGATCGCCCGGCAAACGCAGGGGCGCATCACGTTGGAATACCGTTTTCGGCTGCCCGCCAGGATGGACGGCGCCTGCTGGCAGCTTCGCGACATGGAGCAAGCCGGCGTCAGCATTGTCACTGCCGGCGGCGGCAATCTCTGCTACGAAATGCCCGGTGGCGAGCCTCGGGTGTTGCAACCCTACGAGGCCGATCACGATTACGGCGTCAAAGTGGTCGCGGATCTCGACGCCAAGACGGCCGACGTCTACGTGGATGGCGCGCTCATGGCCTCGGCCGCGCCCTTCTGCCGGCCGATTAGGTCGATTGATTACGTGCTGATTAAGACGGGCGACGCCGCTACCGGCGAGATGTTTCTGGGGCCCGTCAACGTCTACAAGGGCTACGCGGTCCACGAGACGTTCGTGACCTCGGGCGTCGGCAAGCTCCCGGCCGATTGGACGCTTGAACAGGGCGCTGCCGGCGTCCAGAAGTTCGAGTGCTGCTCGAAGCCGGACATCTTCAGCCTCAAGCTCTCGGGCACTCGGGACGAGCACGCCATCCTTCGCAAGAATTTCGCCGCGATCCAGACCCGTACGGTCCTCGAATACCGCTTCCTGCTCCCGGAAAAATGCGACGAAACCTGCGTGGTCCTCGGTGACCGCAAGCCAGGGCCCCTCGTTGCCACTTTCGGCGGCAATCTATGCTACGCTGGCGCCGGGGGCAACCAGGTAATTCTGGCTTACAACTACCGCGCGAACCTCTGGTACACGGTCAAGGTCGTGGCTGATCCCAAGAGCGGGACGGCCGACGTCTACGTCAACGGCAAGCCGTTGATACGCGGCGAGCCGTTCCCTACGGGGCCGGACAGTTTCAGCCAGGTGTATTTTCAGACGCCGTCGGTCATGTGGGTGGATGACGTGTCGGTCTATCCCTGGCAGGATTATCCGGCGGACTATGTACCGGAGCCCAAACCCTGCCCGGCCAAGGACGGCTACCTGCTGGGCGTCCAAAGCTGCAACCTGTGGCGGGAAGGAAACGCGTACGCCGGCTGGGAGTACGTCTATCCCTTCCGCGCCGAGCGGAAGCCCTACCTCGGCTGGTACGAGGAAGGAAATCCCGAAGAGACCGACTGGGAAATCAAGTGGCAGGTCGAGCATGGCATCGGCTTCGAGATGCACTGCTGGTACCGGCCGAACAATGCGATGGGCCGCCCGATCAAGGAGGGCGTCCTCGACCAGCAGATCATCAAGGGGCTGTTCAACGCCCGTTACTCGCGGCTCAAGAAGTTCGCCATCATGGTCGTCGATGAAGGGGCCTGCGAAACCAACCTGGAAGACCTCCGCCAGAACCTGATCCCCTACTGGATCGAGTACTTTTTCAAAGACCCGCGATACCTCAAGATTGACGGCAAGCCGGTGCTCTCGATCTACAGCCTGGGCAACCTCCTGCGGATGATGGGCGGCGAGGAGGGGGCGAAGGCGGCCGTCCGGTTGATCCGCGACGAAGTGGCCAAGGCCGGCTTCCCCGGCATCATCATCCTGATGGAATGCCGCGACACGGGGCCGAAGGTCTTCGAGACGATGAAGCGGATCGGCATCGACGCCAGCTATGCTTACACCTGGACCACGGCGGATGTGGCCAAGCAGCGGGCCAGGATGACGGCCCAGCGCAAGGCGGCCGCGGCGGCCGGCTTCCACATGTTGCCCAGCATTTCGATGGGCTGGGACCGCGCGGCCTGGGGCGTACACGACGGGGGCTGGGTCCCGCCGGCCGACTACAAGGCCCTGGCCCTGTGGACCCGGGATGAATTCATGCCCTCGCTGCCGCAGGATTCGCTGGGCCGCCGCGTGGTCATGCTGGCCAACTGGAACGA
>JBEKCP010000338.1:0-6861 GCA_050014815.1 Thermoguttaceae bacterium
TGCCCATTACGTCTACGCTCCTCGCGGCTACGTCTACGTCGACGGCTACTGGGATTACTCGGTCGGCCGTCGCGGTGTGCTGTTCGCGCCGGTCTATTTCGATGCGGGCGTGTACACGCGGCCCGGGTTCTCCTACTCCCCTGTGACAGTGATTAACCCGGCTGTGTTCGCCAACTATCTCTTCTTGCGGCCGCATTACCAGCACTACTATTTTGGCGATTACTACGCCGCGGACTACCAAGCCGCGGGGTTCTACCCCTCGTATTCGTACAACTCGGGCCGTTACGGCTACGATCCGATTTACGCTGACGAGCGCTGGCAGCATCGGCAGGACCGCGGATGGGAACAGCGCCAACAGGCGGACTTCCAGAACCGCCGCGATCACGCGGATGCCCGACCGCCGCGCACGTGGATGGCCCAGACAGCGCTTGGCGCCGGCGGGGTGGGGTCCAGGGAGACAGGGATCGTGATGGCCGCGCCATTCTCCCAATTTACGAAGAGCCCAAACAGTCCCTTGCGATTCCAGCCGGTCGACCAGTTAGAGAGACAAAGACTGGGTAAGCACGGGCAGGACGTGCAGCGATTCCGCGAGGAGCGGCAAAGACTGGAAAGCCCAGTGGCGGCTCCCTCAGCCGCCCCGCCTCCCAAGGAATTCGCGCCGGCCAGAGTGCCACTTCCCGGGTCTCCGATTGTGGCGAGGCCCGTCACTGAGCTCGGAAAGGGCCATGCTCCGCCGCAGGCATACGAGGCCCCCAAGCCGGATCCCAGGATCGAGCCCAAGCCAAGGGTGAATCGGCCCGCGCCGCAACCGCAACGCAAGGCCGAACAGCCGGCCCCGCAGCCTCAGCCCCGGACCGAACGGCCGGCGCCCCAGCCGCAACCTCATCCCAAGGCCGAACAGCCGGCCCCGCAACCTCATCCCAAGGCCGAACAGCCGGCCCCGCAACCGGCAGCGGGTCCACCACCGGCGGCGGCAAACCAGGACAAACACAAGGAAAAGGGCAAAGACAAGTAGGTAGCCATCGTGGTTGAGCGCGGTCGCTTGCTTGCGGACAAACCTCACCACAACCAACCTTCGCTCGTCGTCCCACGACGGACGATTTCATGCACCATAACCAATAAGGAAGATCCATGTCCCACGCAAGTCATCAGCTTGGCAAACAGGCAAGAGAAGTGACTGAAGACCTTCAAGAAATGGTCGAGACCGTAAGCGACGCCGCCCAGGAGAAGCTCGGGCAAATGGGCGAGAAGGCCTCGCAATGCTGCGAGGAGGGGCGAGACAAAGTCCACGGCGCCGCGTGCGCCTGCGAGCAGTTCCTCCGGCAAAGGCCGCTCGTGTCCGTCTTGATGGCGGCCGGCATCGGCTGGCTGCTCGGCCGCTTTTGGAACCGCCGCTGACGGGAGCGGAGCGCATGGCACCCTTGGACCAGTTCGTCAAATCCGCGTGGATGTTGGGGTCGATCGCCGTGGTCGTTGCGGCCCTGTACCTGGCCAAGGGCGTGCTGGTCCCCTTGACGCTCGCCGTGCTGTTGAGCTTCCTGCTCAGCCCAGTGTGCAATTGGCTCGAGCGTCGCAGGCTGGGCCGTACCCCGGCCGTATTGGTTACCGCAATCCTGGGCTTCGCGGTGCTGGGCATAGCGGCATGGACGGCGGTGGCTCAAATGACCGCCCTGGCCCCCAAAATGCCCGAGTACCAAGACAACCTTCAAGCAAAACTCCATTCGGTGAATAACTACTTCATCGCCGCGTTGAGCAAGGTGACAAGAACCACCGAGGACATTGGCCAGAATCTCCCGCAAGCGGAACAGGCCAGGGCGCCACAGGGGACTTACGAGCGATCCTACCTGGTTCACGTACTTTCCTCGCCGGTGAGCCCCCTGCAGGTCCTGGGTGGAACGTTCGGCACACTGTTGGCGGGGTTGGGCTCGGCCGGCATCGTCGTCGTTCTCGTGGTTTTCTTCCTGGTCCGGCGAGAGGATCTGCGCGATCGCTTCATCCGTCTGGTGGGAAAAGGTCAAGTGACCGTGACCACGTACATGCTGGAAGACGCCGCCAAGCGGGTCAGCCGATTCCTCTCGATGCTGTTTCTCGTGAATGTCACTTTTGGCGTTGCGGTCGGCATCGGGCTTTACCTGATCGGAGTGCCCAACGCCATCCTGTGGGGGATCCTGGCCACAACCTTCAGGTTCGTTCCTTACGTCGGCTCGTGGATTGCCGCCGCGGCGCCGATCTGCCTGGCAATGGCCATCTCGACGGGCTGGCTGGCGCCCATCCTCACGCTTGCGCTGTTTGCGGTCTTGGAACTCTTCTGCGGGAACGTCCTGGAGCCATGGCTTTATGGCAAGGGCACCGGCGTGTCGGCGGTCGCGGTCCTGGTGGCGGCTGTATTCTGGACATGGTTGTGGGGAGTTGTGGGACTGCTGCTGGCGACCCCGTTGACCGTGTGCCTCCTGGTGATCGGCAAGCACGTTCCCCAACTGTCCTTCCTGGACATTCTGCTGGGGAATGAGCCGGTGTTCGAGCCCAAGCGGCGCGTCTATCAGCGGCTCGTGGCCGGAGACCAGGAAGAGGCCGCCGAACTGGTCGACGATGATCTTGAGAACAGGCCGCTCGTCGAGGTCTACGACACGCTGCTCATCCCGGCGCTGGCGTTTGCCGAAACCGACTGGCATCACGGCGAGCTGGACGACGGCAGGCACACGTTCGTCCTGCAGAGCCTGAAGGAGATGATTCACGAAACGGGCGAGGGCCAGCACGGAGTGCAGGCGAAAGAGGGCGTCGAGGACGGCGGCTCGTCGCGGCCGTGCATCCTTTCCCTGCCCGCTCGCGACGAGGCGGATGAAATCGCCGGAATGATGCTGGCGCAATTGTTGGCGACCGGCGAATGCCTTGTGCAGTCCGTCTCGTTTACGACCGCGGCCGGCGAGCTGGTTGATCTTGTCGAGAGTCGCAAACCCGACGTGGTATGTATTTCCGCCACGCCTCCCGCCGCCGTGATGCACGCTCGCCACCTGTGCAAGCAGGTTCGCGGTCGATTTCCGGAAGTACCCGTGGTCGTGGGATTGTGGAATGCAGAAGGCGACCTGAGCAAGGCGAAAACGCGCATCGGCGGCGGCGCCGCAACGCACGTCGTTGCGACGTTGGCGGAGGCGCACGAACAGGTCCGCCTGCTGATCCAGCCGCTCTTGCCGCTGCCCGAGAAACAGGCGCAGCCAGATAGCGGTCCAGAGGTCCTGGAGGCGGCGCGCCAGTGAAACTGTCCATCAAATCGTTAGGTTCGCACAGTCCTCTCTTGAAAGGAGAACTAAAATGCTTGGTACCATTCTGATTGTGATTCTGATTCTGATGCTTCTGGGTGCGTTTCCCGCCTGGCCTCACAGCAGAAACTGGGGTTATGGCCCGAGCGGCGGGCTGGGATTGGTTGTGCTGGTCCTGATCATCCTGTGGCTCATCGGACGCCTCCCTTTCTGACCGCCAATGCCAAGTACCTGTTGCGAGTCGTTACTCAACAACCTCAAGGAAAAAGGAGTCGCCATCATGGGTGGCAAGACAGACGTGGTGAAAGGCCGGATCAAAGAAGCTGCCGGCGCGCTGACCGGCAACGACAAGCTTCGCGAGCAAGGAGAGACCGACCAGGCAGTCGGGAAGGCCAAGCAGGCCGTCCAGAAGGCCGCCGACACGGTAAAGAAAGCCGTGAAGAAGGTTATCGGGTGATCCGAGGTCCATCCGAAAGTCGCCGTTCACCGGAGTAGCGGCAAAGGGAGCGGGACGCTTGGGTTTCACCTGAGACTCAAGGAGTACGTCAATGTCGACAACCGTATCCAAAGAAGTGTCCGTCGGGATGGGAGCCACCCCGCACGAGGCCGGCGTCGCGTTTCGCGTCTGGGCGCCCCACGCCGACGCGGTGTACGTCAAGGGCTCGTTCAACGATTGGTCGTCCGATGCGCACCCCATGGTGAAGGAGGGGGATGGCTACTGGTACGCGGACATCTCCTCGGCCGCCGTCGGCGACGAGTACCGCTACCGGATCCTGTGCGGCGACAAGGAACTGCTGCGGCTGGACCCCTATGCCCGCCAGGTCACCAGCTCGGTGGGCAACGCGGTTGTCTACGACCCGCACTTCGACTGGGAAGGCGACGATTTCCGCATGCCTCCCGTCAACGAGCTGGTGATTTATGAAATGCACCTGGGGACCTTCCATGACAAGGAGGACGGGAAGTCGGACAAGTTTGAGGAGGCGCTCCAAAAGCTCGACCACTTGCAGCGATTGGGCGTGAACGTCATGGAAGTGATGCCCTTGGCCCAGTTCGCCGGCGAGTTGTCGTGGGGATACAACCCCTCCTGCGTATTCGCCGTGGAAACCAACTACGGCGGTCCGGCCGGCTTCAAGCGGTTCGTCAAGGCCGCGCATCGGGCCGGCCTGGCGGTGATCCTGGACGTCGTCTACAACCACTTCGGCCCGAGCGACCTCGATCTGTGGCAGTTCGACGGCTGGAGCGAGAACGGCATGGGCGGCATCTACTTCTACAACGACTGGCATGCGGAGACCCCTTGGGGGCTGACTCGCCCCGACTACGGCCGCAAAGAAGTCCGCCAATTCATCCGCGACAACGCCCTGATGTGGCTGGAGGAATATCACGTCGACGGCCTGCGATTCGACATGACGTTGTATATCCACAACGTGCGGGCATCCGACGATCCGGACGGCGACTTGCCCGACGGCTGGAGCCTCGTCCAGTGGATCAATCGCGAAGTGCGCGAGCGCTATCCGGGCCGGATCATGATCGCCGAGGACCTGCAGAACGACGACCGGATTACGAAGCCCGTGGACCAGGCCGGAGGGGGGTTCACGGCCCAATGGGCCGCTCGCTTTGTGCATCCCGTCCGGGCTGCCGTCATCACGCCCAGCGACGAGCAACGGTCGCTCGATAGCGTCCGCGGGGCGATCGAGGGCCGCTACAACGGGGACCCGTTCCAACGCGTCATCTACAGCGAGTCGCACGACGAGGTGGCGAACGGGAAAGCCCGCGTCGCCACGGAAATCGATCCTAACGATCCCGACAGTTGGTTCGCACAGAAGCGCACGACCTTGGCGGCGGCCTTGGTGCTCACGGCGCCGGGCATCCCGATGCTGTTCCAGGGACAGGAGTTCCTCGAAGACGGCTGGTTCCAGGATTCGGTCCCGCTGGACTGGCACAAGTCGGAAAAGTTCAGCGGCCTGGTGCGGATGTATCGGGACTTGATCCATCTTCGCCTCAACCGGTCGGGCTGTACGCGTGGACTTTCCGGCTCCGGCCTGAACACCTTCCATCAGAACCAGGCCGACGACGTCATTGCATATCATCGTTGGCACCAAGGCGGCCCCGGCGATGACGTGGTGGTCGTCGTGAATCTCTCCCATCTTGCCCACGAGAACTACAAGCTGGGGTTTCCGTCGCCGGGGACGTGGCGATTGCGGCTCAACAGCGACTGGAACGGCTACAGCCGCGCCTTTGGAAACCAGGCTTGCTCCGATGTGGTCGCCGGAGCCAAGCAAAGCGACGGCCCGCCCGACGCCATCGCCGTGGGACGCGACGGCTTTCCCGTCGCGGGAACCATCAACATCGGGCCGTACAGCGTGCTGGTTCTGTCCCAGGACCCGCTTGTTAACCAATGAGGAATGATGAACATGAAACGTATCCTTTCCGCGGTTCTGGTTGCCGGCATGTTCTCGGTGGGCAGTTTCGGATGTGCCGAAAAGCCGCCAGCAAAGAATGAGATAAAAATCACTACACCCGGTGGGACGACGGTCACTATCGAGAAACCAATCGAGAAACCAGTCGAGGATGCCGGCCGGAATCCTCCGCCCGTGAAGCCTTGACTTCCGGATTGAAAACATGGTTGATGGTGCATGCAGCAACCCGTTACTCAACAACCTCCAGGAAAACGCCCGCGTGAGAGAATCTTTCAGCAGGTGGAAGGGGTGCCGGATGAAACGTGATGAAGCGGTGGTTAGGAAGAGTTGCGTGGTGGCACTGACGGCCGTCTTGGCCCTGAGTCTTTGTCTTTGCACACCGCAAATGACCGTGGCCCAAGTGTCGTCCCAAGGCGGTGAAACCCACGGCATGTTCGGCGACCGCACGCTAGGGCAGTCGTTCGTGCCGCGCCCCGGCAACTTCGGCGGCGGGATTCAGACCGGCTCGAGCGGGAACTTTCTCTACAGCGGGCGGCCGGACGGCTCCAGCGCGTTCGCCACGCCATGGCGGCGGATCGGCCCGGACGTGCTCCAACTGGCCGTTGGCGCCGGGCCCGCCGCGCAGCAGGGCCCGCCCGTCGCTCTCTCGCCTCAATCGCCCGCGCCGGAGTACAATCTTCCCGAACTCTTGACCATCCTGGGGCTCGCCCCCGCGTCGCTGCCCGAAGCGACCGGGTGGGAAGGCACGAGCCCGGCGGAGCAAGCTCTTGGCATGACTTTCGGCATCGGGCCATTGGCCGCTGGGAATGTCGCAGGCCCGCGAGTCGGCGCGCGTGCGGGGTCCGCTTCGGCCGCGCGGCCGCAACTATACACCCGTTCGGCGGAGCTGTCCGGCCTCTTGACGCGGATCGCACGCACCAAGGGCATGCTCTCCGGTCAGGGCATCGACGTGTATTTGGGCACCAACACGACCCTCTTGCAGGGCACCGTGCGCACACGCGGCGACTCCGCGGCGCTGGCCGGCGTCCTGGCTCTCGAGCCGGAGGTGGGGCAAATCGACAACCAGTTGGTCCCGGAGGCGTCGGGCACGCAATCGTCGAATCGCAAGAGTCGTTAATCATGGGCCCCGCGGGCAATGTGCCAACCGTGCCCACCCTTTTGAAGGAGAAATCGGCATAAAGATAGGG
>JBEKCP010000339.1:0-9073 GCA_050014815.1 Thermoguttaceae bacterium
GGCCCGACCTCGCTATGAAATCCCTTTCTCAGCATCCCTCCACCTTCACTTCCAATTTCAACGCCGCCATCACCGCGGCGGCCAGCGGCCCTTCTTCGCCGTCCAGCAGTGTGCGGGGATCCAACAGGAGTTGGTTGTCGTGGATGCGGGCAAAGACGCTCGGGCGGCCGCGGCGGAGCCGGGCGGCCAATTCGTCCGGGCCGATGCCGGCCGCGTGGACCGCTACCAGCCGCGTCGGCAGGTCCTGGCCGGGCAGCGAGCCGCCGCCCATCTGCGAGACGCCGTCCACCACCGCGACGGTGAAGGGGACAGTCCCATTTTCGCGGCCATGCCCGACCATGCTTCGCATGGTGCCCGGGTGCCCGCGAAAATCGGGACAGTCCCCGGCGGCCCGGCCAATCGCCTCGGCGATCCGCCGGGCCTGCTCGTCAATATCCGCCAGACGCCGGCAAACCATCCGGAGCGTCGGGACCTCGTGGAGGGCCTGCTCCTCGTCGAAGAAGAGCCCCAGCGTCGCCTCCAGGGCGGCCAGCGTGAGCTTGCCCACCCGAACGATCCGGGCCAGCGGGTTCTTGCGTACCGCCTCGACCAGGTCGGCCCGGCCCAGGATGACGCCCCCTTGCGGGCCGCCGATCAACTTGTCGGTGCTCGAAAGGACCAGGTCCGCGCCGCCGCGGATCGAGCCGGCCAGCAGGGGCCCCGCGTCCAGGCCAAACGCCGCAAGGTCCACCAGCGCGCCGGCCCCCACGTCGTCGATCAGCACGAGCCCGTGCTCGTGGGCAATGCCCGCCAGTTCCTCCAGCGGGACCTCGGACGTGAATCCCGTGATCTTGTAATTGCTCGGGTGGACGCGGAGGATCGCGGCGGTCTGGGGGGTGATGGCCTGCCGGTAGTCGCGGGCGTGGGTCTTGTTGGTCGTGCCCACTTCGATCATCCGGGCGCCGCTGGCGGCCATGACGTCGGGCAGGCGGAACGAGCCGCCGATCTCGACGAGTTGTCCGCGGGAGACGATCACTTCCTTGCCCGCCGCCACGGTGCTAAGCGCGATCCACGTTGCGGCGGCATTGTTGTTGACCACCGTGGCCGCTTCGGCGCCGGTAAGCTGCTGGAAGAGCCATTGGATCCGGGCGTCGCGTTTCGCGCGGCGGCCGGTGGCAAGGTCTGCTTGCAGGAGCGAGTAGCCCGAAAGCTCGTCGGTAATCTGGCGAATCGCGCGTGCCGGCAGTGCCGCGCGTCCCAGCGCCGTGTGGAGGATGACGCCGGTGGCGTTGATCACGCGGCGATAGCAGGGCCCGGCGGCGTCCCGGATCGCGTCGAGGGCGGAGTCCAGGATTTGACGGCGGAGGGCCGCATCGGCCGGCTGAGGGCCGGCATCCCCGACGAGGGCGGCCCGGGCCTCCTCGACCGCCCCACGGACGCACTCGACGACGATCTTCCGCGGCACGTCGGCAGCGGCGCGTGCTAATTGGCCGTCTTGAAGGAGTGCCTCTACGGAGGGGATGCTTCGCAGCCGGTCTTGCGTCGAGGACATAGAACTCTTCCGGGGTAAGGGTCCGGGCGAGGACACCCTTCCATTGTAATGAGTCGGCTCACCCTCCACACTAGCCCGACGCGCAAGCGAGGGAAACTCGTTGCCACCCCCTCGCTTGCGCTTCGGGCTAGTGTTTGCCACCGAATAACCCGCGCTGGGACTCCCACTCCCCTGCCAAAAATCCGCGGGGGGGCTTGCAGTCTCTGGGGCATGATTGTTACAATAGGGGGGCATTGTCTTGGTGGCGATGAGCGTCCGTCCGAAAACATCGATTCTCGTAGCGGTCGCCCGAGGGGCGTAGTCCCTTTCGACGAGGGGCTCGCGGAGGCGGCCGGCGGGAAGGGAGGATCGCATGAAACGGTTTGGCCGACTACGCATTGCTGGGTTGCTGTTTCTCTTGACTGCTTTGGCGCTTGGGGCCGTCGCGTCGCGCGGCGGTGCGGCGCCGAAGAAGACTGCCGACGACGACGAGCCGCCCCCGCTGGCGATTGGCGACGATCCGGTCGGGTTGCCGGCGAAAGATGACGACGCTCCGGCGGTAGCGCCTCGCCGCAAGCCGGCCCCCGGCGACCGCACACAGGGCGAGTCGGACGCGCCCGCCAAGAAGCCGGCCCGTCCCGCCGCGAGCAACGATCCGAACAGTCCCGGTTACAAGCCGGCCGGCGGCGAGCACGGGAAAGACTGGGAAGCGCTGCTGGCGTCGGCCGAGAAGGATCTCTCGGCCCTGAAGCTCGCCGGGGGCGGCAAGAAGGACGACGGCGCCGACCTCTTCGTTCTCGCCACGATGAGCGGAAGGCCATCGGGCGCACGAAGACCGACAAGGCGGCCGAGGTGCTGGCCAAGAACGCCCGGGCGCGGTCGATCGAAGGGAAGCTCGAAGCCTTCAAGCCGACCAAGCCGGGGCGGAAATCGCCGGACGACTATTTCGTCGTGGGGACGGGCGAGTTGTTCCCGACCACCCAGCATGCGGACATCCGGTTCCACGTCGTGGGCGGCACGAAGCCCACCGCGAGCATGCTGTTGGAGTTCATCCTGGCGGGCAGCGACAAGACCCAGCGCATGTGGCACGTGTTCGACCGGTTCCGCAGCCAGGCCGACGCGGACACTTTTATCGCCCAATTGCGGAACTGGTACGACACCATGGAACAGCAACGCGCCCAGATGGCCGCGATCTACAATGCCAAGACAACGAGGCGCTGCTGAGGGATTTGATTCCGGCTGTGGTGTCCACAGCCATCGGTCAAGCGGGGTGTCCGTGCGCGCACCGAAAACCGCATAGCGGGGGTGGGCGCACGGACACCGTTGTTTTTGGGGGCCAGGAGTTTGACATGAAGACCACCAGCGGCATCGGCCTCCAGGACGTGCAGGCCGTCTACAGCGGACCGGAGGGAGAACTCTGGGAACTCGTCATGGGGCAGCAGATCCATCTCGGCGGCTTCCAGTCGTCGATGGAGCTGGCCGAGAAGGCCGGCATCGGGCCGGGCATGGCGGGCGTCGATCTGTGCTGCTGCAACGGGGCCGGAATGCGCGTCCTCGTGCGGTTCCGAAACGTCCGGCGCATGTGCGGCGTCGACGCCACGGAAGCCATGATCCAGCGGGGACGTTGCCGCACCGAGGCCGAAGGACTGTCGGACCGGATCACCTTCGTGCTGGCCGACGTCACCCGGACCGGCCTCGGGGACGGCTCCGCCGATTTCGTCTGGGGCGAAGACGCCTGGTGCTACGTGGAAGACAAGGGCCGGCTCATCGCCGAGGCGGCACGGCTGGTCCGGACAGGCGGCATCATCGCCTTCACCGATTGGATCGAAGGCCCTCCGGGACTGGCCGCCGCCGAGGCCGAGCGATTTCTCCGGTTCATGAAGTTTCCCGGCGTCCTGGACCAGGAGGGCTACGTCGCCCTGCTGGCCGATCACGGGTGCGAGGTCCTTGCGGCCGAAGACACCGGACGCTTCGCCCCCTGTGTGGACCTCTACCTGGACATGCTCTCCCGGCAGTGTACCTACGACGCGCTGCGGATCCTCAATTTCGACAGGCAGTTGATGGAGGCCCTCGGCGGGGAAATGCAGTTCGTCGGCGAGCTGGCCCATGCGGGCAAGATCCGGCAAGGGCGATTCATAGCGAGGAAACGCGATGGCACCATACGACCATACCCGCCCCGCTGACCAAAACTCGCTCTGGGAAGAATCTCAAACGGCATTCATTATGGCACCTCCTTTGCGACTTAGCGGCTTAGCGCCTTTGCGTAATATCCCTCCCACTCACCGCGCTGCCTTTACGACAGGCCGTCCTACAACGTTGGACCTGCCCTTGACGGTGATTTCCCCCGCCGAGACCTCAATTTCGCGGCGGTTGAGCTTCAGCTTAAGTATCGCGTCTCCGAGGCAGGCCGCTACACGCGGAGGGGCCATTTGCAAGGGCACCGGTTCAGGATGCAGGGTATTTCACGCAAAGCCGCGAAGGCGCAAAGTCGCAAAGTCGCTCACCCGGTACGGCAGCAGCGCCACGGACGGCGGATGAATCAAAGGGATGACGACCGAGGGGCAGCGCGATGTCCACGTCAATCGAAGAATGTCAAGATTTTCCAAAGGACAGGCTGCTTAAGGGCAACCTTAACAAGTCCCTGTCCTATCTGAAGGAGCGGGTTGCGAGGGCGGAAAACGCGAAGGCGGCGCGTTCCTATATCGTCGAGACCGTCAAGATCATCAAACTGGATGGTACAAGCCTCGGCTTTCAGCAACGCGGCTGTGGGCCAAACTTTCAGGGAGGCTGCCTGACTCCGGTATCCGACCGTTTACCAGCAACAGAAGGAAGACCTGGTCCTGGTGAAGGGTGGCGCAGAAAGTCGACTATTTCGTAAAGCATGCCAGATCAGCGCGGTGGGGAAGGATTGCGCGGGCAAGCCCCTCAAGGTGCTTTCCCCAAAGATGCAAAGAATCTTTGGCGACTTCGGAGGGCGGACTGCAATTCAACGCAGCCCGCCCCGGTGGGTGGCGCCCCGCTTCGTGGACAAGGCGATCGAGTACATCAAAGAATTGGAGTGAGGATTTGGCTACAGGCTCAACATGCTGCGATAGCAAGCCCCACCAGTGGTTCTCGCGGATGCTGGAGAATTGCCACGCGTACGCGGCCGCGGCGAAGGCGGCGGGCCGCCCGGTCGTCGGCATCCTCTGCGAGTACACGCCGCGGGAGATCATCCTTGCGGCAGGCGGAGTGCCCGTCTGCCTTTGCGGCGGGTCGGCCAAGACCATCCCGCCCGCCGAGGAGCACTTGCCCGTCAACCTCTGCCCCCTGATCAAATCCACCTACGGGTACCATCTCCAACGGAGCAATCCGTTCCTGGAGATGGCCGACCTGGTGGTGGGCGAGACCACGTGCGACGGCAAGAAGAAGATGTACGAGTTGATGGCCCAGACGCGGCCCATGTACGTTCTGGAGTTGCCGCAGAAGCCGGACGATCCGGACGCCCTGGAGCACTGGGTCCGCGAGTTGCAGAAGTTCCGGGAGTTCCTGGAAGCCCGCTTTGGCCGGCCCATCACGGACGATCAGTTGCGTCAGGCCATCCTCTTGATGAACCGCGAGCGAGGGCTTCGCCGGGATCTGGCGGCCCTGATGCAATCCGATCGCCCGCCCCTGAGCGGACTGCAGCTCCTGGCTTTCAAGAGCAGCATTTCGGGCATTCCCGCCGACCTCGATCAGTACCAACGGGCGCTGGCGGCGCTCGGGGCCCGCGGCGCCGACGGCGAGCCGGCCTCCCCGCCCGTGCGGGTCCTCATGACGGGCGTGCCGACCGTGCGCGGGGCGGAGCGGGTCGTCGAGATCGTGGAAGGCCACGGCGGGTTGGTCGTGTGCATGGAGAATTGCACGGGGTTGAAGCCGATCCTGGAAGACGTCGATCCAAGGGCGCCGGACCCGCTCCGCGCGTTGGCCGAGAAGTATTTTCGCATCCCCTGCCCCGTGATGACCCGGAATGACCGCCGCCTGGAGGCGATCCGCCGCCTCGCCGGGGCCTATCGCCCCGAGTGCATCGTCGAGCTGATCTGGCAGGCGTGTCTGACCTACGACGTGGAGTCCTACCGCATACGGCGGCTGGCGGAGGACGAGTTGGGCTTGCCCTACCTTCGCATCGAGACCGACTACTGGCCGCTGGATTCCGCCCGCATCGCCTTGCGCGTCGAGGCCCTGATGGAGACGGTCCGCGCGGGGCGGACGGGCTGAGCCCCATGAGAACGATCGGCTACACGAGCCCGCTGGTTCCTCCGGAATGGATCGTTGCGCATGGTTTTCAGCCGGCCTGGATGCCGCTGGCCCGCGCCGGCGGCCATGCCCCGGCCGCCGCGAGCCGCGGACTGTGCCCTTACGCCGGGGCGGTGCTGGCGGCGGCCCTGGAAGTTCCGGGAGAAGGGGACAGTCCCCATTTGTGCGACGACCATGCAAGCATGGTGCCCGCCTCCGGGCGGGTACCAACCGAAGGTTGGTCCCGGCAAATGGGGACTGTCCCCTTTTCCCGGTTGGCTGCGCTCGTCATGGCCACCACGTGCGACCAGGTCCGCCACGTAGCCGCGGTCGCCCAGACCCGCGGCCGCCTGCCGGTCTTCCTCCTCAACGTGCCGGCAGCCTGGCAGAGTCCCGCGGCACGGCCGTACTATCGGGAGGAACTCCAGCGCCTGGGACGGTTCCTTATCGATCTCGGCGGGCAACGGCCGTCCCACGACGCCTTGGTAGACGTGGTGCTGGCGTACGACCGCGCTCGCTCGTCGCTCCGCTTGGTCCCGGCCGCGTGGCCGGCTCGGCGACTGGCCGAAGCGATCCTGGAATACCGCGGCGGAGGAAAGCCCGCGGGGACCGGTTGCGGCACTGCCGAGCTTCATCGAGAAACCCCGCACCAGCCCGACGCGCAAGCGAGGGAATTGCGTGGTCTGCGTCCCTCGCTTGCGCTTCGGGTTAGTGAAATTACCGGCGGCAACGGGGTGCCGCTGGCCCTGGTCGGCGGTCCGCTCTTGCCGCAGGACTATGCGATCTTCGACCTGGTCGAGCTTTCCGGCGGTAGGATCGTGTTGGATGCGAGCGAGACCGGCCAGCGGACCCTGCCGCCGCCGCTGGTACACGAGGCGGTCCGTCAACATCCGCTCGAAGCACTTGCCGACGCCTACTTTCTGGGCATTCCGGACGTGTTCCGCCGGCCTGACGATCGTCTTTACGAGTGGCTCGCCGGGGAGATCGCCTCGCGGGGAGTGCGGGGGCTCTTGCTGCGGCGATATGTCTGGTGCGATCTGTGGCATGCCCAGTGGCGCCGCCTGGCCGAGTGGAGCCCCGTGCCGGTGCTGGAAATCGACGTGGCCGGCGAGGACCAGGGTCTGCCGGGCCGAACCCTGGCACGGCTGGAAGCATTCTTGGAGACATTGCAACAAACCCCCGGACGGCAGTCCGGGGGCTTTTTGCAGGCGGCGGAACTTTCCCGATGACCCCCCCACGGCGAATTACGATCGAGGAGTGGGACGCGCGGCACGCCCAATGGCGCGCCGCCGGGCTCTGCGAGCCGGAATATGGCGGGCCATTGGGGCGCCATGCGGCAGAGGGCGACTCCCGCCTCCTGAAGCTCCGCATGGACGACAGTCGAGCATCGCTGCGGCTGTGGAACTTCCTCCTCACCGAGGACGAGCGACTGTTTCGGGCGCAATCGGCGGGAAAGAAGATCGTCGGCGCGATGAAAGACCTCGGCACCGTGCCGGTCATGGCCTATTCGCTGCCGGGCGTCGTGGCCTTCTACCCCGACGGCGCCTGGTGGCTCCCCTGCCTCATGGAGCGCAACACGAAGCTGCTCGCGATCGCCGATTCGCTGGGCATCGACGATTCCTTCTGCCCGGTCCGGGCCATGCTCGGGGCCTTCGCCGGCGAATCCCATTTCCCGGCGCCCGGCCTCCTGACGTGCAGCGTGGGCGCCACCTGCGACGACTTTTCGGCGATTGCCCAGCGGCTCCCCGGGCTGGGATTTCCGATCCTCTGGTGGGAGGTTCCGCACCGGCGACGCCCCGATCCCGGCGAAGCGGCCGTCGGGCTACCCGCTGGCGCGCCGCCGAAGGGGACAGTCCCATTTTCGCTGACACGAAAATTGGGACAGTCCCCGCCCGGCGGATTCACGGCCCCCGAGAGCCAGGTGGCCTTCGTGAAGGCCGAGCTGGAGCGGGTCCGGCAGGCCATCGAGGCATTCGCCGGCGAGCCGCTTGGCGACGAGCGTCTCGCGGCGGGAATTGCCCAGGCCAACCGCGTGCGGCAACTCTTGGACGAGCTTCGACAACTGGCCTACTCGATCGACCCCTGCCCCCTGCCGGCCCTGGAGATGCTGGTCGCCGAGATGCTGGCCATCCATTTCTGCTCCGATCGCGACGAGGCGATCCGCGTGCTGGAGGAATTGGCGGCGGAGGTCCGCTCTCGGGTGGGCGAGCATGTCGGCGTCTTGCCGGCCGGCGCGGCACGCATCTACTGGGTCAACCCGGTGGCCGACCTCCGCGTGATGAACCTGCTGGAAGACGCCGGAGGCCGGCTGTGCGGCAGCGAGTATCTCTTCTGCCATGCCCTGGCGACCATTCCCGAGGACCTGCCGCCCATGGAGGCGCTGGCCAGGACGGCCCTGGCCGATCCGATGGTCGGCTCCGCTTTGGACCGTGCCGAGTACATCTGCCGCGACATCCGGCGGTTCGGCGCGGAAGCGGTCGTCGTCTCGCGGATCCCCGGGGCAAGCCACTGCGCCCTCGAGGGCCAGGTGATCGCGGAAGCGGTACACGACCGGCTCGGAATTCCCGTGCTGGAGATCGAAGTGCCGCCCATCACCGATTCCATCGAGCCGACCCTCCGCACCCGGCTGGAGGCGCTCGTGGAGATCGTCCGCCAAGGGAGACTGCCATGATCGCGGCCGGAATCGACGCGGGATCGAGGACCATCAAGGTCGTGCTGCTCCGCGCCGGCACGCTGGAGGTGCTCTCCGCGGGCGTCCAGGACCAGGGCGTCGAGCAAGACCTGCTGGCGGGGCAGCTTCTCGACAGGCTGCTTGCCCAGCGGGGCCTCGGCCGCGGCGATATTCGCAGGACTATCGCCACGGGCTACGGCCGGCGCCTGGTGCGGACCGCCGACGCCACTGTCACGGAAATCACGTGCCAGGCCCGCGGCGTCCATCACCGGGTCCCCGCAGCCGCCACGATCGTGGACATTGGCGGGCAGGACAGCAAATTGCTGCGGCTGGGGTCCAACGGCAACGTGCGGGACTTCGTCATGAACGATCGCTGCGCCGCGGGGACGGGCCGGTTCCTCGAAGTGCTCGCCACGCGGCTGGCCGTGCGGCTCCAGTGCCTTGGCGACCTGGCCCGCCGGAGCCGCAATCCCTCGGTGATCAGCAGCATGTGCGTCGTGTTTGCGGAGACCGAGATTGTCGGGCTCATGGCCTCGGGCGCCGAGCCCGCCGACATCGTCGCAGGCGTCGAGGCCTCGATTGCTACCCGCGTGGCGGCGATGGCGGGGCGGAATCTGACGGAGCCGGTGGTGTTCACC
>JBEKCP010000340.1:0-9259 GCA_050014815.1 Thermoguttaceae bacterium
TGTCGCGTGGGGTCCGTTGAGGACGGGCAGATAAACGACGGAACGACCTTTTGCGTCACCGACAAGTTGGTGGTCCCCGCCGCATTCGTGGTGTTGTCGTACCAGTTCAATGTCGGGTCGTAGCTGCTGAACAGGGTCTTTTGCTCGAGGAACGGCAGCAGGAACACCAGCGCGCCCTCCCGCGGAGCCCCGGTGTTCGGTCGCGCACTGGACGGCAGGTAGCCGAACGTGTCGCTGAAGTTGTGGACGGCCAGGGCAAGCTGCTTCAGGTTGTTCTGGCACTGCGAGCGCCGCCCGGCCTCTCGGGCCTGCTGCACCGCCGGCAGCAGCATCGAGACCAGGGCGCCGATGATCCCGATGACCACGAGCAACTCAACGAGGGTAAAGCCAGTTCGTTTCTTCGCGTGCACGTTCATGTGTTCGTCTCCTTGTTCTTGTTGGACTTTGCAGAATTGCGTAACAAAACACTTCGCTTCCAGATTTGCGCGACACACGCCGGCACGCGGCGTGTTCGGGCCGATCGCTTTGCGAACATTCGGGCCGCCGTTCAGGGCTGCAGGGCCAAGGCCGGCAGCGTGTTGGCGCCTTTGACGACTTGCACCTTCAGATTCGTGGTCTTCGGGCTGGCGTACTTCGCCGGCAGCACGTTGGGTCCCGGCGACCAGCCGTCGCCCGTCTTTTTGAGCGGATTGTGGACCACCGTCACGGCATACTCGCCTTCCGGCGCTCCGTCGGCCGGGTCGTAAGTCGACAACTGGAACCGGCCCTCCGCGTCGGTCCGTGCCCAGGGGACGTTTTTCGGTTTCGATTGCCCCTCGGGATAGAACGCGACCATGGCTCCTTCGAGCGGTTTGCCTTCCCAAAGCACCTGGCCCTCGGCGCGATACACCGCAGCGCGATCGCCGTGCCCCTTGCCACAACCGGCGACCGCCAGCACCATGACGGCCGCCGCCAGCGCCGCCGGCGTCAGGCCACATCGCGGGCCTGCCCATCGCCGCCACGGGTGCATGCGGAAGTGGAAATTCATCGTCCTCGCCTCCTTGCAGTAAATGTGTTGAAGACCACGCCGAACCACGGTGACGAGGCTATTGCGAAGGCCGTACCAATGCGCACGCAAAAGCGGAATTTTCGCGCTAACCGTCCAACGGCGACGAGAACCGTCACATTTGCCGGCCGCGCCGTAGCATTTGGCTGAAAAGGTCTCGTTGCCACGGCGGGTCACGGGCACGATAGTTCCGTGGCAAGCCCTTGTGACGAAGAGCGTAAGAATGGCAACTTCACGTTGCTCGCAGATATCACGGGCCCGTACATTTCACGGCACGGCTCCGTCAAGTATCGCGGGCGCTAGCTCCCATACTCTTCTGCGCCCTTGCGCGCAGCCCATATCCAGCGCTGCGTGCGTTCGGTGCGATTATTGTCCATAGGCACATCCGGGTGCTCGACGAAGAGCGTCAGCCCCGCCCAATGTTCGCTCAGGCTCTGCAAAGTTTTGCGGCAGGCAGGGTGGAGATTCTTGTGGTCCAGTTGTTCGTCGCGATTGGCGGCCATGGCGTCCACCGCCTCCCGCAGGTTCCGGTCGTGCGCGGCAAACGCTCTTCTTCTCGAAAGGTGCCATTTACGCTCATGCGCAGCATAGGTTGACGCCGGCAAGTAACAAGGGGTAAGATGTTGGGCCATATGTCTGAGCTCGTTATCCAACCCGTCACGACCCGCCGGCAGCGCAAAGCGTTCCTGGAGTTCCCCTGGCGCCTATACCGGGACGATCCGAACTGGATCCCCCCCTTGCGGGACAACCAGAAGGAAATGGTCGGCTACCGCCCCCATCCGTTCTACGACCGCAACCGGATCCAGACGTTCCTGGCCTGCCGCCGCGGCAAGGTGTACGGACGGATCGCGGCCATCCTGAACTACGGGCACATCGAGCGGTATGACGACCTGCGGGGTTTTTTCGGGTTCTTCGATTGCACCGACGACCAGGAGGCGGCCGACGGATTGTTCGACGCCGTCCGCGGCTGGTTCACCGGCCAGGGGATCACCAGGCTCCGCGGCCCGACCAACCCGTCGCTCAATTACGAGGTGGGGCTTTTGATCGACGGGTTCGATTCGCCGCCGACGTTCATGATGACCTACAACCCGCCCTATTACGCCCGGCTGCTGGAGAGCTACGGGTTCCGCAAGACCCAGGACCTCTACGCCTTCTCGGGCACCATAGACATGCTGCCGGCGGTCCGCGACAAACTCTGGCCGGTCGCCCAGCAGATCATCGAGCGGCTGAACGTCCGCGTTCGGCCGTTGGACCGCTCGCACTTCCTGGAAGACGTCAAGACGTTCCTCGCGATCTACAACCGCGCTTTGACGAACACCTGGGGTTTCGTGCCGATGTCGGACCGCGAGATGGAGCACATCGCCGGGGGACTCCAGCACTTGATCGTGCCGGAGATGGCCGTCGCGGTCGAGGTCGACGGTCGGGTGGCCGGGTCTCGACCAACGTCCTGCCGGAGTACCAGTTGCAGGGGCTGGGATTGGTGCTGATGTGCGGCGTCGCCCCCAAGGTCATCGAGTGGGGCATGGAGGAGGCGGAGTTCTCCTGGGTCCTCGAGTCGAACTCCTTCTCCCGGGGCCGCCGCGAGAAGGGCGGGGCCAAACTCACACAGACCTACCGGATCTACGACCTCGACCAGGCGCCCGCGCGCGGCGCGGCGCGGGAAGGCCGCGGATATACATCCGCGGCTAGACTGGAGATCCGGCCCGTCGAGTCCCGCCGCGACCTGGACCGGTTCCTCGAAGTCCCCGAGCACATCTACGCCGACGATCCGCAATGGGTGCAGCCGCTCCTGTTGGACCAGAAGGAGTTTCTCGACCGCCGCAAGCACCCGTTCTACCTCCATGGCGACGCAGCCCAATTCATCGCCTTGCGGGGCGGCGAGCCGCGGGGCAGGATCCTCGTCAGCGACGACCCGCGGTTCAACGAGTTGCACGCAACCAACGTCGGCTGCTTCGGTATGTTCGAGTCGGACGACGACCCGGAGATGGCCGCCGGGCTCATCGAGGCGGCCTCCGGATGGCTGCGGGCCCGCGGCCGCTCGGCCATCCAGGGCCCGATCGACTACTCGCTCAACTACCCCTGCGGACTCCTGGTGGAAGGCTTCCACACGCCCCCGCGGATCATGGGGAACCACAACCGGCCCTACTATGCGGCCTTGCTGGAGGGCTGCGGCCTGGCAAAAGCCAAAGACCTGTATAGCTGGTGGTTCACCGACCCTCACGACATGGTCGACCGGTGGCGTCCGCGGGCCCAACGGATCGAGCGGCGGGGGAAGATCGTCGTCCGGCCGTTCCGCAAGAGCGACTTCGCGGCCGAAGTCCGCCGCTGCACGGAGGTCTACAACCAGTCGATGGAGCGCAACTGGGGCTTCGTCGGCCTGACCGACGCCGAGTTCCATTACATGGCCAACCGCATGGCCCAGTTGGCCGACCCCAACCTGGTCTTCCTGGCGGAGGTCGCAGGCGCGCCGGTGGGGTTTTCCATCACCCTGCCCGACATCAACGAGGCGATCCGCCCGCTGGCCGGGCGGCTCTTCCGCCACGGCGTCCCCCTGAACCTTTTCCGCTTCCTCTGGCGGAAGCGACACATCAAGACCGCGCGGATGGTCGTGCTGAACGTCATCGAGAAGTACCGCAGGCGCGGCATTGCCGAAATGCTGATCCTCAAGACGCTCGACTACGGCAAGAACAACGTCGGCTTCACCTGCGCCGAACTCGGCTGGACGCTGGAGGACAACGATCTGGTGAACCGCACGATCCAGGCCGTAGGGGGCAAGCGGTACAAGGTCTACAGGATATATCAGAAGGAGCTATAAGTTCTGCTTATGGCTTGTTTTTCGCGGGTCTGGGGCGATGACCCACACCCCTGTTTCTTGTACATTTGGAAGGTCGTGCATCAATTGTGGTCGCCCGTTGCACAGCAGTTGTGCAAGTCTAAACTGACGTGCCAAATATGTCGTAAATCGGGGAGACGACGTAAGTCGTTGTAAAAAAACGCTTTAATAGGGCAATGGCCCGGGGTGAGGCCGGATGGGTGGCACTGGCTTTGCATCCAGCCCGTCCCCGTGCCAAGGGACCAGCAGGGTGTCAGGAACCTTGTTTGTTCTCTATTCATTTACCGCTGTCGGGCCGGCGCGAGCCGGCGCCGACCCACCGGCGACGCGAGAGGCCCCTGACGCCTCCGTCGCATAGAAAGGACATCCTATTGTGACTCCGAAAGAGGTACTGGCGTTGTGCCGGGAGAAGAATGTCAAGGCCGTGGACTTGCGGTTCATGGACTTCCCCGGACTGTGGCAGCATTTCACCATTCCGGTGGACAAGCTCGAGGAGGACGTGTTCGAGGACGGGGTGGGCTTTGACGGCTCCAGCATCCGCGGCTGGCAGGCGATCAACGAGAGCGACATGCTGGTGGTCCCGCAGCCCGAGACCGCCGCGATGGACCCCTTCTGCGATCTCCCAACGCTGTCGATGATCTGCAATATTCTCGATCCGGTCACCCGCGAGGACTACAGCCGCGACCCGCGGAACGTCGCCCGCAAGGCGGCCAACTACCTGAAGAGCACGGGCATCGGCGACACGGCCTACATGGGCCCCGAGCTGGAGTTCTTCATTTTCGACGACATCCGCTACGACCAGACGAGCAACAGCGGGTTCTACTTCATCGACAGCATCGAGGGGCAATGGAACCGGGGCCGCGACGAGAAGCCGAACCTCGGCTCGAAGCTCCGCTACAAGGAGGGCTATTTCCCCGTCCCGCCGGCCGACCAGTTGATGAACATCCGCAACGAGATGATGCAGACGCTCATCGACGCCGGCATTTCCATCGAGGCCCAGCACCACGAGGTGGGCACGGCCGGCCAGGCGGAAATCGACATGAAGTTCGATAACCTGGTCGCCATGGCCGACAAGGTCATGATGTACAAGTACATCCTGAAGAACGTGGCCAAGAAGTACAACAAGACGGTCACGTTCATGCCCAAGCCGCTCTTCGGCGACAACGGCTCCGGCATGCACACGCACGCCTCGATCTGGAAGGGCGGCGAGCCGCTGTTCGCCGGCAACGGGTACGCGGGGCTGAGCGACATGGCCCTCTACGCGGCCGGCGGACTCATCAAGCACGCCGCCTCGATCCTGGCCTTTAGCTGCCCGACGACCAACAGTTACAAGCGGCTGGTCCCCGGCTTCGAGGCCCCCGTGAACCTGGCCTACTCGCAGCGGAACCGCTCGGCGGCCATCCGCATCCCCATGTACAGCGCCAGCCCGAAGGCCAAGCGCCTGGAGTTCCGGTGCCCCGACCCGAGCTGCAACCCCTACCTCTCGTTCTCGGCGATCCTCATGGCGATGATCGACGGGATCCAGAACAAGATCGATCCGGGCGAGCCGCTGGACAAGGACATCTACGACCTGTCGCCGGAGGAAGCGGCGAGCGTGCCGCAGGCGCCCGGCTCGCTCGAGGAGTCGCTGGCCGCCCTGGCCGCCGATCACGACTACCTGCTCCGCGGCGACGTGTTCACCGCGGACGTCGTCGAGACCTGGATCAAGTACAAGAAGACGAACGAAGTGCAGGCGATGCAGCTCCGGCCGCATCCCTACGAGTTCTGCCTGTACTACGACATCTAGGCCCCCGTCCCCTCTCCCGCCGGGAGAGGGTTAGGGTGAGGGCTGTTAGATGTGGGGTGGGACGACGGGCACCATGCGACGCATGGTCGGCGAGCCCTGTCCTACGATTTCGTTGCTTGGCACGGTCCCGGCCCGGAGGGAAGCCCCCGGCGGCTCTTCCTCCGGGCCGGACCTTTTCTTCCCATCTTCCTGTTCACTGCCAGTAGTAGTTCCACTTGTACTTCAATTCCACCGGCTTGCGGGGTTCCAGCGTCTCCGTCCAAGTCACCCTTCCCATGCCGTTGAAGTGAGACCACCACCAGGGCCACCCGTAGTACCGCCACCAGTGCGGATACCCGTGCGGGACGGCGCCGTCGCCCGCCGGGGCGTAGCTGGGGTCCTCCAGCACGTTGACCATCTCGATCTTGCCGGCTTGCTCGGCCGACGTGACATTGCCCAGCACGTGCCGCACCACGATCACCTCCAGCGGCTTGGCCTGGTGGCTCGTCAGCGTAATCGTGCCGGAGAGGTTTACCCGCAGGTAATCGTAGCCGTTCCAGTGCTGCGCCCGCGGCTCGCGGCCGGTCTCTACGTCGGTCTTCTGCACCTGGATATCCACCGAGGCCGTCAGGCCGATATCGGTGCAGCCGCCCGGCGAGGTGTACGTCATCAGGCCCTGGGCGAGCAACCGGTCCTCCTTCAGCAAGAGCGCCGGGGCCGTGGTGAACGGATAGCTGGACTTGTTCTCCAGGCGGATCTTGTGCATCACCTTCGGGGCCGCCAACATCCGGGCGACCTCCGACTGCTGATTGCTGTTGAACGCGCGAAACACCTCCTGCGGCGGCGAGAACGGAATGTCCAGCACGTACACGTCCTTGTAGGGCACGGTGGCCTCCGCGACGGGCACGACCATTCGCTGGCCCTTGCGGAGCGTGACGTTCTTGACCGTGAAGACGTACAGATCCTCGGCCTTCTCTCCGCCGGCGATCTCGGGCCCCAGGTCGGCCGCCGCGGGCGCCGCCGGCTCGGGGCGGCGCACCTCGCTCATGCGGGCCACCTGGGTCATCATCACGTTCGAGACCGCCTGGCCGCCCATCTGGCTGTCGTCCTGGAAGTATTGCGAAAGCTTCACCAGCGCCTGCTGAAGGGCCAGCGGATCGTTGGTGCCCTTGAAGTAGAAGCTCGGCACGCCGATCACCAGGTGGCAAGTCGCGCCCTCGATGTCGGTCAGCTCGTTGAGCAGCGTGGCCTGGAGTTTGACGACCGCCGAGCCCTTGCCGTCGATGCTGATCTTGTAATTGGGAATCCAGCGAAACCCGCGCTGCAGGTACAGCATTCCCACGTCGGCCGACCTGGCCGGCTTCTTGTCGGACCAATCGAGCTTGAGCGTCAACAGGTTGCGAAACTCCTCCTCGGCGGCGAGCTTCCTGACCGCGCCCTTGATCGTTACGTCGAGGATCCGATCAACGGGAACGGTCTTGGTCCCCTCGGCCGTCTTGAGGAGCAGCAGGTTGGATTTCTGCGGCAACAGATCGCCGCTGCCGGGCACGGCGTTCTTCTCCATTTCGTCGGAGCTGCGGGCCAGGATTCCCACGATCGTGCCGGCGGTGTGAATCAGGCCGCTTCGCATGGAGGCTCCAGGGGCCGTAGGGGCTGCGCCGGCCTCCGGCATCGAGTAACTCGCGGCGATGTTCTCCGTGACGACCGCCTCGCTGCCGGCATTGGCCTCCAGCAACTCGCGGATCGTCAAGGCGGTCCGCTCGACCGACACCCGTCGCTGGGCCGCCGTGACCGCCTGAAGCTTGCACGCCTTGTCGTTTGAAAACGGCCAGAACGTGCCCATGACCGGCGTGGGCAGGTAGTCCAGCACGACGCAGCCCGTGTCGTCCACGTCCATCCGGCCGCTGTGGAGGACGAAGGCATGGCCGTCCTTGAAGACGGTAATCTCCTTCACGGGCATGCGGGACAGGGCCGAGAGCGGACGGGCCGGGTCGGCCGCGGCAAGCGACGCCGCAAGCGCCAGCGTTGCGGCAGCGAGAAGTGTTCGTAACAGTCTCATGCTCATGGCACACCTCCTTCAATTGCTTTGCCTCCCGTTGCCTCACCGCAGGCGCGGAAGGCCTGGCCGCCGTTAACAATAGCAACACCGAATCTATCCTAATTGCGCGGGCTCGCGCGTGGAAGCAGGAAGTGTGTAACAAGGATGTAACATCTGAAGGCAACCGTTCACGGGGGACTGTCCCGATTTTCGCGGCAGCGTCCGAGAAAATGGGACTGTCCCCTTCAGCCCTCCAAGGGTACGCTGCCTCCGGGGGGCTTGACGGGCCATGCCGTGGGCCGATACACTGACTCGCTGTGGGTTCTCATCGAGCCCAGCGGCGATACGCATGCCCGCGAGTGAAGCAACCGGAGAGGTTACTGTGGCCATCCTGCTCGCTTGCTAGAGGTTCTCGATATGGCGACGAAATGGTACTACAAGGTGATGGGCGTCGAGAACGGCCCTGTGACCTTTGAGGAACTGCTTGCGCTCGCGGTGAACGGCCAAATCGCGCCCGACGCGCTGGTACGGACTTATCCTCCTCGCCCGTCGGTAGGCAATCCCTCTGGACAGACGGCAATCAAGTGACGATAATACCAGCAATGGGAGAGGGCGAATAGCTGCATTAGGCCGCCTGCCAATCATCGGAGGAATCGCCGTGAACTCCAGCCAAGACAAGAATCGCGCTGCGTTCGAGGCAGTCAAACACGAGTTGACCAAGCGGTATCCGCCGGGATGTTTTATCGCTTTCGATGACGGCCAGATCGTTGCCGATGCGACCAGTTTCGATGAGTTGACAGAGGCATTATCCGCGATCGGCAAGGATCGTCCCGAGGTATTCGTCGTCCAAGCGGGCGCGAATTATCCGGCCAAGGTCTCCATCCTCTTGTGACGGCAATGCCGGAAACCCCCTTGGAACAACGGAATGTCTACCGGGGCGAGCCCGCGCGGGCGTGGCTTCGCCTGGAACTGGTATCCGCAAATGGGCGGGTTCGGGAATTGGACCTCCTCGCCGACACCGGGAACCCGTGTGCAATTATTGTGGATACGGCAACCTTGCAATCGCTGCGTTGGCGAGCGTCCATAAGGTCGGATTCCAACTTCGGGCCTCTTGAGGGCGGCTGGGTTCGCATCGCAATTCCGGAACTCGGGTTTGATGTCAAGACGCTCGGCTATGCCAACGATTCGGTCGTGGACGTGGTGAAGCGAAGCGATCCCGGATTCGGCGGACTGGTCGGACTGCCCTTGCTCCGGATGTTCGAATACGGAGGAGACGACGGGCGGTTCTGGGTGCGGTCGTCTGCCAGGCGACGGCCTGCCACATGACAGTGCAGAAACAGGAATGGGCGTGCTGGCAGCCTAACGATCCATTTAGCCCGAATTATTCATGAGAACACACTAGCCCGAAGCGCAAGCGAGGGATGGCAAACGGTTTACCCTCGCTTGCGCTTCGGGTTAGTGTTTCGCACTCTGCATCGGAAATCCCAGGCCGTGAATAATCCGGGTTAGGGGCCGCCGATTCCAGGATTCCGGCGCGGGCCGGCCGGGCGTTTTCTACTACTCGTTCGGCAGGTTGCA
>JBEKCP010000341.1:0-6805 GCA_050014815.1 Thermoguttaceae bacterium
TCGAGCAGTTCGCCCGGGCGGTCGGGGTGCCGCTGGCCACCGTCACTTTGGACCCCCGGGGCAGAGTCCTCCAGCAGAAGCTCTGCGACGTCAAGGCGGCGGCCTCGACCAACAGCGGATTCACGCTCCCCTTGCCTGAAGATCCGGTCGCCGTCGGCCAACAGTGGTCGATCCCAAGTCTGATCGACCTCCCGTTGCCCAACGGCGGCGTCCGGCGGATCAAGTCGATCCAGAACTTCACCCTGGAGAGCGTCAAGACGGGGGTGGCCACGATCCGGGTGAAGACGGAAATCCTCACGCCCATCCACGACCCGGCCCTGGAGAGCCAGCTCCTCCAGTTCGAGTCGTCGGGCACAGTCCGGCTGGACATCGAGGCCGGGCGGATCCTCGGCCAGCAGATCGACGTGGACAAGGGGGTCGTGGGTTTCTGCGGCGCGGCCAGCAGCATCCATTACGTCAGCCGCTGGACCGAGGATCTGCTGCCGGACCAAACGAGCGTTGCCTCCCATGATCGGTAACGGGGACTGTCCCAATTCGGGCACCATGCGGAGCTTGGTCGCGACGAAAATGGGACTGTCCCCTTAACGATGCCAGCGAGGGTTGCCTCCCATGATCGGTAAAGTCGTTTCCAAAGTGCTGCTCCTGGCCGCCGCGGTGACCGTGCCCGCAATGTGCTATACGGGCTACGATTTCTGGAAGAAGAGCCCCGGGAAGACCGCCGGCCCCGCGCCGGGTGCCGCGGGGTCTGGCGCGGAGTCCACCCCCGGCGGATCCTCCCAAGAGCCGCCGGGTTCCGGCCGGACGACCGCGATGCCTCTGGAAGGGCCAAGGGTCCAAGACCTGGCCGAGGTCCTCCATTTCGACGTCACGCCCGAGTGGATCATGCGGCGCTGGCCGCGGGTCTCGACCGGCGGACCCCAGCTTCAGTTCCAGAGCTACCGCGTGCCGTTGGTGACCGGGACGGCCGAGAGCGACCTGGCCGGGGCCTTGACCTACTATTTCAACCCTCAGCAGCAGGTCCAGCGGATCGCGTTCCAAGGCACGACCGGCGACCCGCGGAACCTCGTGGCCCTCGTGGAAAGCCGGTACCACTTCAGCCGACGGTTGACCAACAACCCCGCCACGGCGGTCTACGAAGCGGTCCGTTCCGACGGGAAATCGGCCGGCGGTCTGCGGGTCTCCTCCGCCGGGATCGTCAAGGCCGCCGAGCCGCTGAAGCGGTTCGACGTGGAACTGGTCCTGGAGCGGCCGGAATGAAGGCGGAGGGACAAGCCCCCGGACTGCGTCCGGGGGGCAGAAGGCGGAAGCAAGGATTGCGACGCAGGACGCCGCCGTCGCAATGCCGTTTCATCGGACGCTTGCGGTTTAACGGGGACCCCCGCCGCCTGGCTTTCCTGCCGGGACGTGATCAGTGCATTCATGAGATCACACTAACCCGAAGCACAAGCGAGGGATGGCAAACGGTTTACCCTCGCTTGCGCTTCGGGTTAGTGTTTCGCACTCTGCATCGGAAATCCCAAGCCATGAATAATCCGGGCTAATCATCCCGATTGGTTTTCTCGACCACAGCGACACACCGGACCGCCGTCATCGGCCAGAGCGGTTACCCGACAACCAATCTGGCCCGCTGCTGCGCGACTCCGACGCGGGCAATCGTCCCGCTGGTGAACTCCAGGAAATCGGATTCAACCCCGTCCGAGAAGATTACACCGCCGGAAGGCATGAGTGATTCAATAACCAATTCGTTCCCTTGATCGAGCCACCCCGCCACCAAATCGGCTCCCGATTGCTTGCTGCGGAACGGCTCGCGCACGACCCAAACCAAACGGCGGTCCTCCCAGGCCAAACGAATGCGGTGCTGCAACCCTCCCCCTGTCCAATGAGCGAATCCCTCGGCCATGTTGACCACCGAAGAAAGCCAGCCCGTGGACCCGGCTCCCGTGGAAACGATCAGCCCGCTGGAAGATTGCGGCTCTGCCTGGTTGTCCACCCGGAGAACGTATCGGGCAGAGACATGGCTTTGGCAGCCGATGAAGAAGTCGTTGAACGCCAGCATCCGCTGACCGTCGTTCAGGTTGACCTCCGCCAGCGTGATCTCGCGGATCTTGGCTCGGTTCTCGGCGGCGTGTTGCACCGCCTGCCTGGCCTGACGGACGTGGAACGGCAGAAGAACGCCGTCGATCCGCTGCGGATCAGGGTTGACGGCCACGATAGGTAGTTCGCCCACGTATTTGGCGGCGTTCGCCACAAGTCCGTCTCGCCCGACCACCACGACCGCGATGCACCCCCGGAAATCGAAGGTAGGCAGATACTCCCGCTCCACAAATTTCACGGGATAACCCAGATCGAGTTCCTTCTTGAGCCGGTCAATCGTGCCATGCTGGGCGCGATCCTCCTGCTCGTAGGAGGCGAGCGCGGCTTCACCGGCCTTTTGATCTTCCGCCAACTCGGCGGCGGTCTCGGCGGCGCGCATGCTGCGCCGAGTTCGGGAGGCGCTCAGGGCGCGCTCGTGAACGATGGCCTGCTTCAAGCGGAACCTGGCCGCGCTCTTGGTGGCCCATCGCGACACCAGCCCTTCCAGGCGCGTCGGTTGCGTCACGACCGCTATCGTTGGCGGCAAGAGTCCCATAGCCTATTGCTTTCCGTCCGTCGAGAGCAAGGCGTTGAGCAGATCGGGCGAGATGTTCAACTGCCCGATCTTCTCGGCGTTTTCCGCCAGATCGCGAAACGCCATGGCCACGAGCAGTCTGGGGTTGACTTCGCCCGACGATGCAGCCATCAGCGTCCGCCAATCCATTCCTTTCAAGGGTTCGAGCGTAGCTCGAAGGGCCTGACCGCGCGCCTCCGCCTCCTTGCGCTGATTCTCCACGCGGTGCTCCACCAGTTGGCTGCGCTGTTGCTCGATGACAACGTCTGCCTCCATCTGGGTTTCTCGGACCTGCCGCTTCTTCTGCTCAATGGCGATCTCTGCCTCCATTTGGGTCTCGCGGATCTGCCGCTTCTTCTGCTCGACAGCGATCTCGGTATTCAGTTCGTTTTCCTTGATCTTCCGTTCCAGGTCCAAGGCCGCATTGCGGCGGACGAAAACGGCCTCATCGGCCTTCCGCAGCAGTTGTTCGCGGGCGTCCGCCTGGAGGGCCTTGGCCATTTCCGGCGCGGCCTTGATCGAGACGATCGACAAGCCGAGCACTTCGACGCCCAGCATCGTTACAGTCTCGCACGCCTTGAGCTTCTCGATCATGTCCTGGACCAGGGTATCGGAGTTGACCAGCAGTTCCGCCAGAGTATGCCGTTGGGTGAACGAGCGGGCAAGGATCTGCGCGGCATGGACAAGCCGGTCGCCGAGCTTCTCCGCATCATTGGAGCGATAGCGACCTCGCGTATCCAGGCTGAAGTCCAGGAGGGCGGCGATTCGCTTCGGGTCGCTGATCCGATACGTCAACTCGCCTTGGATGGTCGCATCCTGGAAGTCTGCGGTTGCCTCGTTGAACACGAAAGGCACATCAGCGCTGGCCACCGGAACCTGGACCAACATCGAGTTCGGCGCGAAATAGAAGAACGACAACCCCGTGCCCGCCCGCACAATCTTCCCCGAGCGAAACTGAATCACGTAGGTGGTCGGCGAGACCTTGACGAATCGAAAGCCGAACATGGACACCTCCTGAAGTACTGGAATGCCATCGGGGTGCATACCCCCCCCCGGAGATTATAGCATACGAGGGCGGGAGTTTCAGCAACTCTTTTCCAGCACAATCCAAGCGCCCCCGGCCTGAACCCGGAACCAGGGGCGCTTTCGTTACAACTCGGCCTTCTCGACCTCGGCCGGCCGGCACATCGGGGCACCGGCCGTCAGCACGATCATTGGCACGATGCCAGTACTCATTCTGCCGCTGGCGATCTTTTTTATCACGAACGTGTCAGCCTGCGCGCCGCTGGCGGCGCGCTGGTCTCGGTCGTGGGAGTGGCCCTGCTGGTGATGTGATTAGCTGGCCGTCGCTACGGCTTCTCCGCTTGTGTTGTCGCCCGCGCGAGCTTAAGCTGGCAGGCACTGCCACATGAGTCGCCGTCCCACCCCAAGGCCCGTTCCAAATGACTCTCGATCGAAGTAACGGAACCATGAGGTATTCGCTCCTCCCCGCTACCTTGGATCGGGATATGCCGCTGGCTCTTGGCGTCCGTCGGCAGGTCTGTCGTTGCGTCGCGGCCCGACCAGCCGGCCAGGTGGAGAACGATCCGCTTGGGCGGATCGCGGCGGGGCGGGTCGAGCGTCAAGACGGCCTCGCGGCCGTCCGCGGCCAGCCGAAGCTCCAACGAGATCGGCCCGAACTCGGTGAGCACGTCCTTCAGGCGGAGTGATTTGCCGGGCACGAGCCAGGCCGGCGGCACCCCTTCCAGCAGGTGCAATTCGTCGCCGCGCTCCAAAACGATCAGGTGCCGCACCAGGCGGATGAACTCGGCGCTGGCCCAGTTGTGCGGCATGTCGCCAACGGGTTTGTTGCCCTCGCCGACCGGCATCTGTTCCTCCCGCCAGGCCAACAGCGGCGAGGCGTGGTTGGCGAAAGCGTAGAGCGTGCGGGCCGCCTTCTGTCCGTCGCCGTTCCAGAGCCAGGCGTGGGCGTAGAAGGAGCCGAAATAGGTCCAGATGCCCGCCGGGGCCCAGCCGGTGTCGCGGACCAGGCCCTCGCACTCCGCGGCCCGCAGCATGGCCATGTTGCCCGTGACCAGCGGATCGTCGGGAGCGAAGACTTTGCCGGGGAATACCGCGTGGAGGAAGGCCCATTGCGCCTTCTGGGGCGACCTGCTCTTGGCCTTCTCGTCTTTGAGCATGCTGATGGGCAAGTAACGATTGCCGTGGGCGTCGGTTTCCATGTCGCGCTGGGCCGCACGGCGGAAAGCGGCGTAGAAGTCGTCATACTCCCGCTGCCAAGCGTCGGCCTCCGCCGCATGCCCGAGCCAGCGGGCCGCGTCGATCGCCGCCCGCAGGCCGGCCAACGTCCAGTAGACGTTGGTGTATTCGGGAATGCTGCCGCTGAGTCCGCCGTCGCTGAAACCGTTGGGGATCAGCCCGAAATTCGGGGCCGCGGGATCGGCGGAAGCCGTCTTTCGCATCGCGCGGACGTAGTCCACCGCCCGCTGGACCTTCGGCCACATTTCTTCGAGCCATTTCTTGTCGCCGGTGAGCCGGGCGTGTCGGGCAACCGCCCAGAGCAGGATGCCCGTCTCTTTCCAATGCCCCTTGATGAGCATGATCGACCCGTCGGGCTGCTGGAAGCTCAGCAGGTAGCGGATGCCCGCGCGGGCTTCGTCCGCGCGGCCGAGCATGGCGACGGCCTCCATGAGGAAGGAGCCGTCGACGACCCACAGGCCGCGGTAGCAGGTCGGCCCGACCTGGAACGCCGGAAGGCCATTCTTGATCTCGCGGGCCTGGTAGATATTGCGGATCGACGAATCGAGTTGGGCCTGGATGCCGGCGTCCGGCACCTCGATGTGGCCGTAGGGGAGGTCGAGCTTGGTCCAATACTTCGCGGCGGCAACGAAAAACATAATTGGCCCATATGAGACGCCGAGCGAGCCTACGAGGGCCTTCGGTAAGGGGACCCCGCGGCCCACGCCGACCGTGACGCCGCGACCGTCGTCCGGATCTACCTGGCGCGCTGGAAACTCCAAAACGAGTTTGTCCGGCGACTGCGAGAGGATCTTGAAGTGTGGCCGCGGGTACACCAGCAAGCTGTCGCCGATGCTCACCCAACGGGGCCTCGCCTTGTCGTCGACCACGATCGGCAGCGTGCTTTCGATGGTCAAGAGCGGCACTATCGAAACCGGGGTTTTGCCGATGTTGTGGTAGTTGGCATGCAGAATGTCCAGCCGCGGCGGCTTGGCATTGGGATCGGGCCCCGGCGACGGCGCGTCCCCAGCCTCCTCGGGCGTAGCGGCAATCGCTGCCGCTTGGATCTCGATCGTGCCGGACCGCTTGATCGTGCGGACGATCGGCACGCGGGGCGAGGTCAGCTCCTGGCGGACCCATTGGGCCGGCTCGGCGAGGTCCAGTCCGATCCGCGTCTTAAAACCCGAGAACTTGCCGGGAAAGTCGTAGAGCAACGTCCCCTCTTTGGCGACGAGCGTTTTCTGCCAGTCGTCCGGCAGGCAGATCGACGTCTGCCACCAGGGCGGCGCAAAACGGTGATCGACCGCCAGTGCGGCCGGCTTTTCCGGCTCGCCTGCCCGGGCCGGCCCGCACAATCCCACAACGGCAAACAGCACAACAGGCGTCAGCGCAGCAACCTGTCGTCTCATATTTTCAATCCTTTACAGGTACATCAAGAACTTCCAGGCATTGTCGGAAAAGCCCACACTAGCCCGAAGCGCAAGCGAGGGACGGAACGAAAGCAGTTCCCTCGCTTGCGCTTCGGGCTAGTGTAAGGGCTAGTGTAGGCGGAGATCGTCACGGCGCCAAGTACAAGACCCGGCCGTCGCTGCAGGCCGCGACGATGCCGGCCGCGTCGACCGCCAACCCCTGGTGTACGACCGTGGCCGGCAGTTCCATGCTCCAACGTTCGGCGCCGTCGTCGGCAGCCAGCAGTCGCAGGTTGCCGGTGGACTTGCCGGCCTTGGTCGATACGGTCGCCACCAGCGCGCCGTTGCGCACGGCGATGATCGCACTGGGGTTGCCGATCTCGGCAGGGGACCGCGACCAGGCGGGCTTGGCGGCGCAGCGGACGCCCAGCGACCTGCTCAGATTGGCATCGGCCGCCGCGGCCGGGACGCCCGTGGGCACGCAATACAACTGGGGTTGCCCATGCTTCCC
>JBEKCP010000342.1:0-11325 GCA_050014815.1 Thermoguttaceae bacterium
CGGGGCGATATCGCTCGTGGTGCGGGTAGCCACGTTGAAAACGGAGACCATTGGCTCGGTGACGGTCGTTTGCTGGCCGACCCCATCGTAAGCGTAGGTTGTGGTATAGCCGCGCGGGTCGGTCGTGCTGGTGAGGTTGCCGTCCGGGTCGTAATATAGTTGTTGGTCACCTCCGGCGTGCCGCCAACGGCGCCGCTGCTTTGATCGACGCTATACTGGGCAGTCCGGTAGACCTGGCCCAGGGTGTCGTACGACGTGGTGCTATAGGATCGCAGCAAGGAGCTTGAGCCCGGCGTCGCGTCCGTCGTGTAGTTGGCGATTGCGCTTACCGCTACGCCGCTGCCGGAGAAGACGTAGGCGCCCGTGACCTCGCCGAGGTTATCCATCACGTTGTAGGTGATGGGGCGCTCCGCGCCGTCGCTCGTTTCGCCGGAGAGGTTTCCCACCAGGACGCCCGATTTCGTCGCCACCAGGCGGTCGCGCCAGTCGTAGAACATTTGCATGACGCGGGCCGCGGGGGTCGAGCCGTGCCAGGTGCTCGCGGCCCCGGAGTATTGATAGGCGGTCGCTTGGGTCACGTCGCCGTCGGCGTCGTATTCGTAGTCGGCCACGTCAACAATGTTCCCGCCGTTGTAGGCCGGCGTAGTCCCGTCGTTGGTGCCCATCACTAATTAGTCATGTGTCCCTGGAATTCCTCGGTCCCATTCTGTCGAAACTTGCCTCCGTAGGACGGCATCCCCAGCCTCATTGCGGACACTGACGGTCAATTGCTTGCGGTGCTGGTCGATCCCAAGGAATAACATCTCTCGGTCCTCCTGTTTGTGCTATTGGTGCGTGAAACAAACACACTACACCGTGTATAGCACCAGGAGGACCGCTCTTTCATAGAATCAGAATTCGGACCTGGCCCCTTTTCCGCCCCGGCGGAAATCCGAGATCGAGGGGCAGGGATACCGCCAGTATCCCGACAGCTATCTGGAGCGCGAGCTCGGCTTGCTGAACCTGAACCGATTTCCTCGCCGTCACTCGTGGGCGAAACCATGACCCTTGTCCGAGAGCCCGATGCGGGAAATCCGCCCGTCCGGTTCGATGAGCGGGAGGTGGAAACGGAGCATGGTGAGGCTCGTGAGGCACCGGCAGCCGAAAGAGCCGGAAACTGATAGGCCGCACCTAAACCGCCGCGCCACCTCTCGACTCTACCGTTTTCTCCCCCCTTCAATTTGCGTCTTCAAGCTGCCCTTCGTTTCGATTCTGAACAAGACGGAAACGACAGGATTGCCGGGCCTTCTGCTTCGCCTTGGCTGGAAGATTCTCCGGCGATCTTCTGCCTTCGCCTCCGCCATGCGTAACCGGCAAGACCGATAGCACCAGCACAGAGGAGAGCAAGGGTGGGTGGTTCGGGAGTGGAGGCTATGAAGCCGTGACGATTACCCGTTGCGTCGGTGTAGTAGCCAACGATGTTGTTACCGTCAATACCCCAGGCCATAGTGCCATTCACCACGTTCGGAAAAGTGCCATACACGGCAAGGGGATCGTCGATGGTTGTGTAGGTGGAACCGTCGTACAGAAAGCCGTGGTTTCTGTTTGATGCGTCGACGTACATGCCAACGATGTTGTTGCCGGAAATCCCATTGGGCTGAGTAGTGTCCACGCCCAGGGGATCGTCGATGGTTGTATAGGTCGATCCGTTGTACAGAAAGCCGTGGGCTTTGCCCGATGCGTCGAAATAGAAACCAACGATGTTGTTACTGGAAATGCCTAAGGCATAAGTGCGACCCACGCCCAAAGGATCGTCGAGGGTTGTATAGATTGAGCCGTTGTACAGGAAGCCGTGATCTTTTTGTGATGCGTCGGAGTAGAAACCAACGACGTTGTTGCCGGAAATCCCGTTAGGGACAGTTCCATTTACGCCGGAGGGATCGTCGAGGGTTGTGAAGGTTGATCCGTTGTAAAGAAAGCCGTGGTTTTTGTTTGATGCATCCGTGTATCCGCCAACGATATTGTTGCCGGAAATCCCACTGGCACCACTCCCATTTACACCCAAGGAATCGTCGATGGTTGTAAAGGTCGATCCGTTGTATAGAAAGCCGTGGTATTTGTTCGATGAGTCGTAGTATGCGCCAACAATGTTGTTGCCAGAGATCCCGTAGGGTTGAGTGCCATTCACGCCCAAAGGATCGTCGATGGTTGTGTAGGTGTATGTATCGGCAACGGCGGAATTGGGGAAACTGAGCCCAGAGAGAACACAAATCAGAACAACGAACTGTAGAGCAATGCGAATCATGTTAGGGCTGGTTCTCATCTCAATACCCCTTGGTTCAATCAAATGGTACAAATCCGGGGCAGCATTCCGTCCCACGATGCGACCTGTTCTGAACGGCACTATGCTAACATCCCCACGAAGGCAAGTCAAACAAATAGAGGGCTAGTGATAGGAAATTGCATTCCTGCCCCAGAGATGAGTGTAGTTGGAGAAGAGTAGTAGAGCAAGGGGGCAGGGCGGCTAGCCGCCCTGCCCCCTTGCTCCCTTGGAAGGCTTTTTGCCGCAGTTTCTCGAACGAAGTTGAGCGGATTGGCGATCGCTCATTCGGCAAAATGGGGGTTGACTATCGGCCAAGAGGTGGCGGATCGCGGCGTGCGCGCGCGGCGGCTCGATAAACGAAATCACCTTCATGGCGGCCCCGCACTTGGGACACGCGAGCGGGTCCACCTCATACACCCGCTTGATGAGCATGGCCCAGGTCGGGTTCGGTCGGCGGATAGTCGTCCCAGCCGCGACCGCGATGCTGGGCCAAGCCCTCCAGCAGGCGCCGGGGATCGAGGCCAGCAATTCGCGCAAGCTCGCCAGCGTGGGGCTGTCTTCGAGGGATTGCCAATCGAACAGGGGGCGGGTGATGGCGATGCGCACGCGTGGGTCTCCGTAGGGAAGGGCGAGCCACCGTCTTTCAACGCAACCGATACACCGTCAAGGGGGGTGCGGTGTAAAAAACGCGATTCTCGCGGCCGCGGCCACCAGATTCCCGCGGCTCACGGCTTCGTTTTGGGGTATCGCCCTCCCGATGCTCGTACCCAAAGCATCCACCATTCCCAACTTGCATCACAGCGCAACCGGCTCCAGCGATTCCGGCCCCGATTGCCAGGCTCCTCCAGACGAAGTACAATGCGACATATTGGCTGCCGGCGTCGCTATGGGTTTCCCAAGCTGAACTACAAGACGACGCTGGCCGCAGGAGCTTTCCGTTATGCCTTCCACAGGAGTTTCCATGAAATCGCACTCGTCTATGGCGAAATGTGTCCTGCCAGTGGCCGGGGTGTTGGCGTTGTTGATTGGGCCGATCGCGATATCCTCCGGCGCCGGCCGGCTCGATAATGCGCCGAAGGCGGCCGTGGCCGACAAGATCCAGGATAAGTTCGTGCCCGCTGCCTACGACCAACAGACGATCGAAGGGCTGCTGGGCCAACGGATGAAGATCAATCTCCACGAGCGGCTCCTGCGGCTGGACCTCGCCCCGCTCCTGGCCGGGTTCCAGAAGCGGCCCGGCGTGCAGGATTGGATCGGCGAACATGCCGGAAAGTTCCTCCACGCCGCCGCCAATACCTGGGCCTATACGGGCGACGAGGCCCTCAAAACCCGCATGGATTACGTGGCCAAGGGGCTCGTGGCCGCGCAGTTGCCCGACGGCTACCTCGGCACCTACGTCGAGTCGAAGCGCTGGACAAGCTGGGACGTGTGGGTCCACAAGTACGACCTGATCGGCCTGCTGGCGTACTACGGCGTCACGGGCGACCGGCCGGCGCTCGACGCCTGTCGCAAGATCGGCGACCTGTTGTGCCGCACCTTCGGCGACGGCCCGGGGCAGCGAGACCTCATGACCTCCGGCACCCACGTGGGCATGGCCCCCGGGAGCGTCCTGGAGCCGATGTGCATGCTCTACCGCATGACGGGCGACAAGCGGTACCTCGACTTCTGTTATTACATCACCAGGGCGTACGATGGTCCGCGCGGGCCGAAGGTCATCACGACGCTGACGGAAACGGGCAGCGTCGTCCGCACCGCGAACGGCAAGGCCTACGAGATGCTCTCGAACCTGGTCGGCCTGGCCGACCTCTACCGCCTGACCGGCGACGAGAAGTTTCTCACCCCCGCCGTGAACGCCTGGAAGGACATCACCGCGCATCGGCTTTATGTCACGGGCACTTCAAGCCACCGGGAGCATTTCCGCGGCGACGACGACCTGCCGGCCAGCGGCGCCGTGGGCGAGAACTGCGTCACGGTCACCTGGATGCAGCTCAACTGGCAACTGCTCCGCCTGACCGGCCAGGCGCAATACGCCGACGAGCTGGAGCGGTCGGTCTACAACGCCCTGTTGGGCTCGCAGCAGCCGGCCAGCGGGCAGTTGTGCTACTTCACGCCGCTGGTGGGCAAGAAGCCTTACGGCGTCGGCGACGCCGGGGCCAAGGGCGTCAACTGCTGCATTTCCAGCGGCCAGCGGGGCCTCTCGCTGATCCCGCAGATGGCCTGGGGAACGCTCGACGGCGCCCCGGCGATCATGTTCTACACGCCCGGCCGGTTCACCACGACGGTCAATGTCGGCGGAAAGCCGGTCAAGGTCGAGATCCAGGTGGAAACGCAGTTTCCGGCCGATGGCCGCCTAGTGGTATCCGTGAAGGCTGACAGCAAAGAATCGCTGACAACATCCTTGAAGTCGAACTGGGCACGCCTGTGGCTGTGCCGGGCGGGGGGAAGACCTATCCGCAGGATGTGGCCGTTAAGCGCGGGCCGCAGGTTCTTGCCTTCGATAGCGCCTTGAATCCGGGGCTGTCGTCGCAGCAAGCCTTGCCGAACGCGGCGGCACTCACGGAGATTCAACTCCAGGATGCCGCCGACAAGCTGCCCAAGGGCTGGATCGGCACCCAGGCCTACACCGTGAAGGGAGCGCAAGGCGATTTCGTCCTGGTGCCTTTCGCCGATGCGGGCCAGACCGGCGCGGATTACAGCGTCTGGCTGGGCCCCTTGCCGCAGCCGCGATCGAAGCAGGCGAAATGACGCTCTTCCGATCGGGGCCGAACGTGGGAAAACAGCCTTTTCTCTAGCCCAGGCGTTCTACGCCTGGGACGGGGGAGCAGCAAACCGCGCTTTTCGATCCGTCCAGCCCCTTTAGGGGCGGGATCATAAGTTCCGCCCCTGAAGGGGCAGAAGAGAAAAAGGGGATTGGCGTTTCCCGGTCCCAGACGTAAACGTCTGGGCTGGAGAAAAGCGCCGAGCCGGATGAATCTTTCTCTTGGGGTCAAGCTTGGGGTGCCGCACTCGGGGGAAAATGTGACCGCCGCATTCCGCATCACCCATTGGCCGGCGGCGCCTTGTGTAGTAGACTTATTGGGACGGAGTCTGCTATGAAGAAAGATGAACCTGCTGAAGCAGACGATGACCTGCGCCCCGAATACGATTTCGCGGAGCTTAAAGGCCTCGTTCGCGGAAAGTACGTGGAGCGATATCGGAAAGGCACGATTCCCATGGCCCGAACCGCACGCATCCAACGCAAAACGGCCGAGACCGCCATCGAGTTGGAGTTGAATCTCGACGGCACGGGCCGCGCCGACGTGGCCACCGGAGTCGGATTCCTCGACCACATGCTCACGCTCCTGGCCAAGCACGCCGCGATGGACCTGGTGGTCCGGGCCGACGGCGACCTGGCGGTCGATCAGCACCACACGGTCGAAGACGTGGGGATATGCCTGGGCCAGGCCGTGCGCGAGGCCCTGGGCGACCGGTCGGGCATCCGGCGGTTCGGCTGCATGACGCTCCCGATGGAGGAGTCGCTGGCCACCTGCGCCGTGGACTTGGGCGGCCGGCCGTTCTCGGTCTGCCAGGCCGAGTTCCCGGCGGCGAAGATCGGCGAGTTCGATACCGAGCTGGTGGCCGACTTCTGGCAGGCCTTCGCCACCAACGCGCTGGCCAACGTCCACCTGGTGGTCCACTACGGCCGCAACGCCCATCACGTAGCCGAGGCCATGTTCAAGGCCGCGGCGAGGGCCCTCCGCATGGCCGTCGAGCCCGACCCGAGAATGCCCGGCGTCCCCAGCACCAAGGGCGTGCTGTAAAGGATGAAGGATGAAGGATGAAGGATGAAGGATGCGGTCCGCAAGCGGACCGGCTAGACGTTTTCCGCATTCATCCTTTATCCTTCATCCTTCATCCTTAGTCTGTGAAGTCCAGCACTTGCCGCATGCCCTCGTCCCAGCCGTCCCAGAGGAAGTCGTCCGCCTTCTCGTCGGCGATCAGGCGGAAGGCGTAGCGGACCTGCTCCTCGTAGAACTCGCAGAAGGCGCCGGTCTTCTCCATCGAGCCGTTCATCTGGTGGGCCTCGGCCGGACAGGGCGAGCCGCAAAAATGGCGGATCGCACAATGCCGGCACGGCTCGATGGTCTCGACGGTCCGGCCGGTCACGAGCCGGAAGGGCCGACTCTCGAGGACATCGGCGATCTCGATCGAGAAGAGGTTGCCGCCGCAGAAGTCCTCCAGGCCGATGAACTCGCTGCAAGGGAACAGGTCGCCGTTGGGGGCCAGGGCGAAGAAGCACCGGCCGCCGCCGCAGGGCGAAATATCGCACATCAGCCGCCGGGCCGACGGGGCCACGATCGCCAGCAGGATGTTGGCGAAATTGCCCACGATCAGCTTCCGGCCAGTCCGCCGGTAAAGCTCGTGCGTGCGATCCAGGGCCCGGAGGAAATACCGGGCCGCGGCCGCGTCGCAAGGCTTGACGGCCCGCGAACGCGGCAGCGTGCAGCGAAGGATGTTCATCAGGCAGGTCGGCACCTCCCGGGCGTGGAGGAAATCGACCAACCGGCTCAACTGCGTCAGGTTCTCCGACGAAATGGTCGAGATGACGCTCCAGGCCGGGTATCCGCGGAGCCGGCCCATCGCCTCGATTACCTGGTCGTAGACGCCGCGGCCCTCCCAGTTGTTGCGGGTGCGGTCGGCCACGGCGGCCGTGGGGGCGTCCAGCGAGATCCCGATGCTCACCTCGTGCTCTCGCAGAAACGCCACGGCCGAATCGTCCAATTGCGTGGCGTTGGTCTGGATGCCGAAGCGGAAATCGTCCGCATACCGTTGAATGCCGGCGAAGACCGCCTCCCGGTTCAAGAGCGGCTCGGCCCCGTGGAAGACGATCTGCGGGAGCGAACCCGAACGACGCCTTTTGTGAGAACTGGCAGCCCTCACCCCCGGGTACCCACTCGTGGGTGCCTCTCCCGGTCGTGCCGCTGCGGCACGCGGGAGAGGGGAGAAGTAGCGCTTGAGGATCCCGAGGGCATCGAGCAGCTTTTCGCGAGACATGTGCCGGCCGGAGCGCCGCATCTTCTCGGGAATGTAGCAGTAGGTGCAATTCAGATTGCACCGCTCGGTCGGGTTGAAGTAGACGGCCGAGGGCTGGAGGCCGAACCGGAGCGTGTGGATTTCTTCGGCCAGCCGGGCGGCCTTCTTGCGGAAGGCGGCCGGCAGGGCCTTGCCCAGCACCACGTCGGAGAGCTTGTCTCGGCGGACGAGGGCCCAGAAGGCCGTGTCCGGCTCGATGACGGCCGCGAACCGCGGGTGGCCGATGTCGATGGGCTGCAAGGCGGGGCCATTGCCCGTGCCGACGTAGCGGCCCCGCGAAGGGATCGCCGCGGCGGGTCGCGTCTTGGCACGCGCCATCACTTCGCCTTCTTGTCCATCAGGATGTAGTGCGACAGGCCCGTGCCCTTGGCCTTGCACGTCTTGCGGTAGGCAACGACCGTCTTCGCCTTCTTGGGTTGGTTCTTCATGTTTCACCTTTCAGTTCTTGGGACAACAAAAAAAGGATCCCGACAGACGACGATCGTCCGTCGGAATCCTTTACCATCAGATTCCTGGCCGCCAGATCCCTGGCCGCTACGCCGGTCTCAGCAGGTCTACTGGCTTGCGGGTCGTCGGCGGCTTGCGGCCTTCCCACCGCGATGGGTCGCGGCAGTGGCTGGAAACTGTCCCGATTTTCGTCCGCCTGTCCAAACGGACAGGCCGAAAATGGGACTGTTCCCTTCAACAGCAATCGCCTCGCCGGTTACAGTTGCGGGACAGCCACGGACTTGCACCGTGTTCCGGGATGCTGAAACCGATTGTTAGTTTACCAGGTTCGCGGCGGGCGTCAAGCGGCATCCTGTACTGGGCGCTCCCGATATTTCTGGTATAATCCTGCCTGTAGTGGATCGAGCCGGGCCCAGAGGGGAGGGATTGCAAATTGGAAATCTCCGATTTGCCGAGACTCTAGTAATGATTTTCGGTCTGCGGTCGTCCCAGCAGGGAAGCGAATCACGAAAACCCGAAAGAACCCAAATTCCGAAGGAGAAGGCAGGAGGTGATGAGCGGGACCGCGATATTGCCTATGTCTTTCGGGCTTTCGTCCTTTCGGGCTTTCGTGATTGTCCAATTTCCGTGCTGCAGCGTCCATTGGCAACGTCAAATCTGCAATACTCCTCCTCACCCCAAGAAAGGACCGGACCATGGGAATACTGACAGAGTTCAAGGAATTCGCCGTCAAGGGCAACGCCGTTGACATGGCCGTGGGACTGGTGATCGGCGCGGCCTTCGGCAAGATCGTCACATCGCTCGTGAATGACATCATCATGCTGCCGCTGGGCTGGTTGCTGGGAGGCATGGACTTCTCAGGCCTGGCGATCGGATTGGGCGGGAAGCCAGTCATCAGGTACGGGGCGTTCATCACCACGGTGCTCGACTTCCTGATCGTGGCCTTCGCGATCTTCCTCGTCATTCGGGTGATCAACGGGCTGAAGAGATCACCGCCGCCAGCCGAGGCCACGAGCAAGGACTGCCCGGCCTGTTGCACCGCGATCCCGATCAAGGCGACCCGCTGCCCGCACTGCACGTCCGAGCTGACGGCCAAGTGACGCCGACCGTACGGGAAGGGCTGGCGGGACGGCCTGACCAATCGCAGGCAGCGGCAACGATAACAAAACGCGAACCGGGGATATCTCACGCAAAGGCGCGAAGGCGCAAAGATAACAGCATCATGGCCGCCCCCCGGTCCTCTGCTGCGTCTGGGCGCGGCGAATGGCACGATTCTTCGCCCGCCGCTTCACATCGGAAGGCTTTTCGTACCGTTCCCGACGCCGCAGCTCACGCTTCAGCCCCGAACGATCCAGAATCTTCCGCAACCGCCGCACCGCCTCCTGAGCCGACTCCCGCTCCCGCAACACGATTTTGACCACAATTCCTCCTGTAACAGAATTAAGCCGCCATCAGTAACGATGATGTAATATACCAGCAATGTCGAAGAAGCGACAGCCGGGGACTGCACCCGGTACTGCCAGAAATCCACCGACGAGCAAAGCGGGCTTGCACGTCCGCAACGGACAGGGCGAAGCCGTTTGGCAAGCGAAGCCGTAACGTTTTGGCCCATCAGCGGTTAGAGATGTCGGCACTGTAATCTTCCGCAGAGGGTGGACAGGGCATGCCCCCTTGTGGTAGTATAATAGGCAGGGAGGTGAGGGCATGACCTTACTTGTTCGCGTCTGTTACTACTTCGTGATCGATCTTCCCGGCAAGGCTTGGCGAGCAATCTTCGGCAACGGCTTCGTGCGGAGGTGGTGGAGTTCTCGCTACCATTGAATGGCCGTCCGAATGGCGGAACTCCTGCACTACCATACTCTGTGAAGGCTCGACCGGATGACGAACGCGGACTTGACGCTTCAACGGGAAAGACTTCTAGTTCTGCGGGCAAGACTCCAGGGCGACATGACCCAGATGGAAGACAACGCCCTGAACAAGGACCACGCCAGGACGACCAGCATGCCCAACCACATGGCGGAGCTTGGCAGCGGCAACTTCGATCAGGAACTCACGCTGAGCCTGCTGGGGAGCGAGAAAGACGCCCTCGACCAGATTGAAGCGGCGATCGAGCGGATCGACGACGGCAGCTACGGCCGGTGCGAGATGTGCGGCGGGAAGATTCCCAAGGCCCGCCTGGTAGCCATCCCTTACGCGTCGCGGTGCGTGCAGTGCGCTTCGCAACGGGAAGAAGGCGGCGGGCAAGAATAAAAAGTGAAAATCTGCCGGTAGAAGGAGACCGACCCATGCTGAAGCGGGACAAGCTGGAAGCAGTGTTGCAGAAGATCACCGACGAGGAGTTCAACGCCGTCTGGAAGGGCGCTTACGGCTACGTTCCAAGCGGCGAGCGCTCGGATTTGGCGAGGGACTTTGTGGCCGAGCAATACGACAGCGAGCTGGACGGCTGCCTTGCACGTGCCGAATCCTTCCTGCTGCGCCAAGTCAAGACGCGGTCGTGAAGGCCGTAGCGGGCAGGTGCACAAGATGACCCCGCGGGAGCGGAAAAAGCACCCGCTGGGAGCGAAGCTGTACTGTCCCTTGCGCCGAAGGCGTTGTACAACTCAGCCCACCAGGGTCCAACGAGGGCTTATGCCCTCTGGCTATTGACTGTCGCCGCTTCGCGGGTCACCCTCGCCGGCAGTCGTCACTTCACCGCCCGCAATGCTGCCCAGGGCCCGCCAAAGAAGAAGGTCGACGTCGTTCCTGACGAACCGTACGGAGCCGTCGGCCAGGGCCAGGTTGACGCCGCCCACGTGGCAACTCGATGCGGTGGTCGCCTGGGCGCCGTTGTTGATCGACGCGGCCAGGTCGCTTCCGGGAATCGGAATCACAACGCTGACGTGGCCGGGCGGCAGGATGTGATTGTAGCGGCTGGCCGTGTAAGCGCCGGAAAGGCAGGTCGATCCGGCGTACGAGTACTGCGCGCCGGCTCCCGCACCGGGCGTGACAACCAGGGCGGCGGCGTACAGGTCTTCGCGGCTGTGGCTGGCGGGCGACACGACGAACCAGTCGCCCGGGCTGGAGATCAGGTTGTCGTCCCCGTCACCCAGCATGCCCTCGGAGAAAAGCGCCGTGTTGCTGGTTCCATCGAAGATTTGATCGATACGGACCCTCCGGCCGCCGACGAAAACACCGTTGTTCCTTTCGATGCCCGCCGAATCCGGCTCGCCCGTATCATTGCCCCCGTTGCCTCGATAGTTATTTTTGGCCCAGGCGGCCCGCGCCAGCGGGTCGCTGGCGTCGGTCAGGCGGTTGGTGTCCGAGGGGCAGCGGAAGATGGCGGCGGGCGCCAGGGCGACCGCCGAGTTGGCAGGATCGTCAATCGGCCTGGTGAAATCGATGCGTTTGAACAGCGGCATCTGCTCGAGAAACGGCAACAGGCAGGCGAAGTGACCCCAAGTGTTGTCTGCGGTCGTTTGGCCTTGCCTGGCGGGCGGGAAACTGCCCTGCGCCGAATGGAAATT
>JBEKCP010000343.1:0-6773 GCA_050014815.1 Thermoguttaceae bacterium
CGGAGATCGCGGGCCTGGAGGCGGTGTCGCTCCAGCCGGCGGCCGGGGCGCACGGCGAACTGACGGCCCTGTTGGTCGCCGCCGCCTATTTCCACGACCGAAACCAGCACCGCTCGGTAGTTTTGATCCCCGACGGCGCCCACGGCACCAACCCCGCCAGCGCCGCGATGGCCGGCTTCCGCACCGTCGGCGTCCGGAGCACGCCGGAGGGCCTGCTCGATTTGGAACACCTCGGCTCGCAATTAAGCCCCGAGGTGGCCCTGCTGATGATCACCAATCCGAACACGCTGGGCATCTTCGAGCGCGAGATGGCCGAGATCGCCCGGCGGGTACACGACGTGGGCGGGCTGGTCTACCTGGACGGCGCGAACATGAACGCGATCCTGGGAATTGCACGGCCCGGCGACTTCGGGGCCGACCTGATGCACTTCAACCCGCACAAGACGTTCAGCGGCCCGCACGGCGGCGGCGGGCCCGGGGCGGGCCCCATCGCCGTCGCCGGCCCCTTGGCGCCCTACCTGCCCGTGCCCATCGTCGTCCGCCAGGGCAATCGCTACCGGCTCGACGAGGACCGCCCCCGTTCGATCGGCCGCGTGCGAAGCTTCTTCGGCAACACGGGCGTGCTGGTGCGGATGTACTGTTATCTCTTGACCCACGGGCCGGACGGTCTCCGGCAGGTGACCGAGAACGCGGTCCTCAACGCCAACTACCTCCTGGCCCGCATCGGCCACCTGCTGGCCGTGCCGCAGGGCGACCGGTGCATGCACGAGTTCGTGGCGTCGGCGGCGAAGTTGAAGGCCCAGCGGGGCATCGCCGCCATGGACATCGCCAAGCGGTTGCTCGATTACGGCTTCCACGCCCCGACGGTCTATTTCCCCCTGATCGTCCGCGAGGCGATCATGATCGAGCCGACCGAGACGGAGAGCAAAGAGACCCTGGACGCCTTCATCCAGGCGATCGAGAGCATCCTCGGCGAGCCGGCCGAGCACCTGCACAACGCCCCGCACCAGACGCCGGTCACCCGTCCCGACGAAGTGCGGGCCGCCAGACTGCCGATCCTGAAGTGGACGCCCGAAACGAATAAATAGGGTGAACGGTTACTACTTCTCGAACCAACTCAGGATGGTGTCCATCAGGGCGCTGTTGACGTGGTGGACGCCCTGCCAGCTCCACATGTTCCGCAACAGGTCGTACATCATCATGCCGACCAGGATCAACAGCAGCGTGCAGAAGACGAGGCCGAGGATGTTCCAGATGGAGTAGGGGGCCTCGGGCAGGGCGACGGCCGGATGGACCATGCCGGCCTCCAGGGCCAGGACGTCGCCGTGGGACGCGAGTGCGGCCTCGCCCGCCCCGGCCGCCAGCAGCCCCGCGCCCGAGGCGCCCGACATCGCGCCGAGGTCCTCGTCGAGCATGGCCGCCATCGAGCCGCCGGAGGCGATCATGGTCGCCGATTCATCACCCTCGCCCTCGGTGTCCAGGGCGATCACCTGGGAGCCGCTTTCGGAGTCCTCGCCGTCGGCGCCCTCCTCCATCGGGGTCAGTTGGAAATCGTCCTCGCTCTTCAGGGCGGACGTGGAGCCGGTGTCGGCCGAGAAGCCCAACAAGTCCTCGTCGCCCAATTCGAGAGACTCCTCGGTGGGCGTGGCCAGGTTCAGGGGCGCTTCCAACGACAGGCCGCTGTCGGCCGGGTCGACCAGCGAGATGCCGCTGTCGCCGCCGATGCTGATGTCGCTCCCCGGTCCGCCGCCGCCCAGGACGAGGTCGTCGTCCTCGAGTTTCTTGCCGCTGAGGTCTACCGCCGAATCGCCGGCGCCCTTCGGCTTGGCCGGCGCGGCGGCCCCCACCGCGCTGTCCTCCAGCGTGAGGTCCTGGTCCAACGTCAGGTCGAGCTCCTCGAACTGCGATACCTTCGAGGCCACGTCGTCTTTCCGCGGCGCGGCGGGCTTGCGTTTCTCGTCGCCCAGCCGGATGTCGCTCTCGGCATGCTTCACGTCGCTTTCCGCCAGCCGGACATCGCTCTCCTCCGGACTCTTGCGCTTGTCGACGCCGATGACGGTGCCCGAAAGTCCCGGGTCCGACTGGCCCAGCTCGACCTCGCTCAGGAGCACGTCGGCCTCTTCCTCCTCGGGCGGCGCGGTCCCCGCGGCGGGGGCCGGCCCGGCGGCGGGGTGCCCGCCTGCGGGCCGCTTGGCCGCCAGTTGCTCGATGTCCTCCGACTTGAATTTCCAGTCGGCGCCGTCGCGGTAGCCGTGCAGCTCGCGACGCTCGAGCAATTGCTTGACCTCGGTCTCGGAGATCCCCAGCGCCTCGGCGGCCCCCTTCACGTTGAAATACTTCTGCGGCATCGACTCTACCTCTGGTCCAATTGCAACCGGATCTCCCGCGGCAAGGGAGTCTCGCCGTTGAAGTCGGTCATTTGCAGATCCCAACGAATGTTGCGGACGCTGCGAAGGCTGATCTTGCCGCCAGGCACCTCGATCGCGTAGACGGCGATTGTCTGTTGCCTCGGATCGATCACGGTGAGCAGTTGTCCCTTGTCGCCCAGGGGAGTGGGCACGGCGATCAGGTCTCCCGTCCCCACGGGGGGATAGGCCGCCCGTTGCGCCGGCGCGTCGCCCGCCTGGCTCGCCAGGGTCACAGCCACCGCCATCAGTCCAGCACCCGCCAAGAGCCCCAGAATCGCCCGTTGCATCGCTTACCCTCCGTAAAATTGAAGTTGGGGAAGCTGGGGCCTTCTTTAATTCTAAAAGCCCCAGTTTCCATTGCAAGTGAAATGGCCCGAAAGAGGGGCGAAATACCCCAGTTAACAGGCCAAGAGACGGAATGACCGGCGAGTTTACCCCGGTGGCGGGGTGATGGCAAGGGCAAGTCGGTCTCGGCCGCCGCCGTTCGTGTTCCCGCCGTTAGGCGGTCGTCGGGCTGGAAACCACCTGACGGCGGGGCTACGAACTTCGGCCGCCAATTCCGGTATTTCTTTGCGCCTCCGCGGCTTCGCGCCTCTGCGTGAAATGCTCCGCATCCTGAACGGATATCCCTGAAAATGGCCGCTTTGCAGATGACGGCCTGCCCAGGAGGGGGCCTGTCGTGAAGGCAACGCGGTGACTCGGAAGGATGTCACGCAAAGGCGCAGAGGCGCAAAGACGCGAAAGTCATTAACTCAAAACGGCATTAGTTTGCCGGCAGCATTTCAATGTTGACCGAGTAACTGGCTTGGGGCTATGCTACCCCCTCCGCAAGCAATTGCAGTCCACAAAGGAGGTTGTCGATGTACGCGCGAGTTGCCCCGTGGCTCTTGGTCTCGTTGGCGATGTCTCCCGCAGTCTCGGCGGACGAGAAGCGGTCGGTCGAGTCGCCGGAGGCCTTCAAGAAGGTGTGCGACGAGGCCATGCCCGATCTGCTCAAGATGAATGCAAGAGGAGTAGTGCCGTTTCGGGAAGTGTGCAACGACGCGTGCTGCGATGCCCTCGTCTCGAACATCGAGAAGTTGAGTGCGGCGCAGAAGGACCTTGGGACTCCCGTCGGCTGGACGTACCTTGGGGTACGGAAGCTCGGCAGCATGCTCCGCCAGTACGTCTACGTCTCTCGGTATGCGTTGGGACCAGTTTTTTGGCAGTTCACGGCGTTTGAGCGCGGTGGCCGGTGGACTTCAGGCCAATTCTATATGAAAAGTGGGCAGAATATCTGGTCGGTTTTTGCGTTGGTCCCGCGCGACCGCCGTTTTGATAACGCGGAGTGTGCGGTCATCGGGGAACGGATCCTCGATTTCATGAAAACGGGCAAGGGCGACGCCGCGGAAATCGTCAAGAGGGATTGTTTGCGGACCGAGCCTGCCATGGTCGAAGAGTGGGGTGAGGCATTGAAGAAGGCTCACGGCTTTGTTACGTATTTGGGCGGTGCCCTCAGTTCTGAGATGGTCGCCACGAGTGGCGTCGGCGATGTGCTTGCGGCGCGGCTGTACCACGTCCGATGTGCCGATAATGCTCTCACCGTGACGATGACTTTCTACCGCCCCGCCAAGGACTGGAAGGCATGGAGCGTCTCCCTTGCGCTCACTTCAATTGGAAGCAACAACGCGGACGATCTGGCTGGGGAACCCATCGAGCCGGACGATTCGTCGAACGCCGTGAAAACGGTCACACGGCCGATGCCCATGCCTGAGCCGACCGCCCGCAAGTCGACGACCGCGCGGTGAACGAGGGGACTCCTGGCCCAGTGAGAGCGCGACGCGTTCCCTCTCTCCCGGTGGGATATCGTAGTCGGGAAAAATCGCTGAGAGACACCGCCATCCCAATTCCCCCTCACCCCCGGCCCCTCTCCCGGAGGGAGAGGGGAGCATCAGCGCCTTCCCGCTCCTCGGCCCCACCGGTATCATTAGGGGTTCGGCTGGCCCATTTCCACCGCCATCGGGTGATGATTTCCATGAAAACCGACGAACTCCGCGAACAGTACCTGGCCTTCTTCGAGTCCAAGGGGTGTACTCGGCGGCCCAGCGACGTGCTGGTCCCCCGTTGGGACCCCTCGGTCCTCTTCACGCCCGCCGGCATGAACCAGTTCAAGGACCATTTCCTCGGCCGCTGCAAGCTCGATTTTACCCGGGCCACCACCTGCCAGAAGTGCCTGCGGACGGGCGACATCGACAACGTCGGCCGCACGCCCTACCACCACACGTTCTTCGAGATGCTCGGCAATTTCAGCTTCGGCGACTACTTCAAGCGGGACGCGATCCACTGGGCCTGGGAGTTCCTGACCGACAAGAAGTGGCTGGGCGTGGACCCGGACCTCCTGTCGGCAACGATCTACCTGGACGACGACGAGGCGGCCGGCATCTGGCTGGACGAGATCAAGCTGCCGCGGGAACGGCTCCAGCGGTTGGGCGAGGACGAGAACTTCTGGCCGGCCAACGCCCCCAGCCAGGGCCCCGACGGCGTCTGCGGCCCGTGCAGCGAAATCTACGTCCGCACCGAGTTCGGCCAGGTCGAGGTCTGGAACCTGGTGTTCACGCAGTTCAACCGCGTCGGGGCCCCGCCGAACAACCTCCGGCCGCTGCCGAAGAAGAACATCGACACGGGCATGGGCCTGGAGCGGATGGCCTCGGTGCTCCAGGGCGTGGACACCAATTTCCACATCGACATCCTGCGGCCGCTGGTCGAGGCGGCCGGCGAGGTCTGCCGCGCAAGCTACGAGCCCCAGAGCGAAAACGGCCGCCGCTTGCGCCGCATCGCCGACCACGTCCGGGCCTGCGCGCTGGCGATCCATGAGAACGTACACCCGGGCAACAAGAAGCAGGGCTACGTGATCCGCCGCCTGTTGCGCCGCGCGGTCCTAGACGGCCACCAGATGGGCGTCCGCGAGCCCTTCCTCCACCAGTTGGCCGCCACGGTGGCCGGCCTTATGAAAACGCCCTATCCCGAACTGGGCGAGACGGTCGAGCGGGTGAGCCGCGTCATCCGGCAAGAAGAAGAAAGTTTCCTCGGCACGATCGACGCCGGCCTGAGCCGCATCGAGCGGGTCTTCGACGAGATGAAGAAGGGGCATCGGGGCGTCGTCTCCGGCAGCGAGGCGGCCGACATGTACCAGACCCACGGCTTTCCGCCCGAGTTGTTCGAGAACATGGCCGCCGAGCGGAACCTGGCCTTCGACTGGCAGGGCTTCCGCGAGGAAATGGACCGGCACGGGCTGGAGTCGGGGGCGGGCGAGAAGATCGTCTTCAAGACCGGCCCGATCGAGGCCGCCAAGCGGGTCCTCCACGAAACCCGGTTCGTCGGCTACGACGCCACCGAGGCCCTCGATGCCAAGGTGGTCTATATCATCGCCAACGATCGGCCGGTCGACGCCGTCAACGAGGACGACGCCGAAGAGCCCATCACGGTGCTCCTGGACAAGACCCCCTTCTACGGCGAGATGGGCGGCCAGGTGGGCGACAGCGGCGAACTGACAGGACCGGGACTCCGCTTCGAGGTGATCGACACCCGGGTGGACGGGGCACTGGTGCTGCACCGCGGCCATCTCCACGAAGGCCGGATCGAGTTGGGCCGGCAAGTCGCCGCCCGCGTCAATCCCCAGCGGCGGCAGGGCATCCGCCGTGCCCATACGGCCACGCACCTCTTGCACTATGCCTTGCGGAAGGTCCTGGGCGAGCACGCCCTCCAGCAGGGCTCGAAGGTCGACGAGGACTGGCTGCGGTTCGACTTCGGCAACCCGTCGGCCGTCAGCCCGGAAGACCTGGCCCGCATCGAGGACGAAGCCAACCGGCGGGTCTGGCAGGGGCAGCCGGTCCGCTGGGTGCAGGTCCCGCTGGCCGAGGCCCGGCAGGCCGGGGCCATGATGCTCTTCGGCGAAAAGTATCCGGATATCGTGCGGATGGTCTCCGCCGGCGATTTCAGCAAGGAGCTCTGCGGCGGCACGCACCTGGACAACACGGGCCAGGTCGGCCTGCTGAAGATCATCGGCGAGGAGAGCGTGGCCGCCGGGACGCGGCGGATCACGGCCCTGACCGGCCGGGCGGCGCTCGAACACGTCCGGCGGCTCCAGGGCGTGCTGGGGCAAACCGCCGGCCTTTTGCGAACCTCGATCGAGGACCTGCCCGAGCGGGTCGAGGCCCTCGCCAAGGAAGTCCGGCAACTCAAGAAGCAACTGGCCGCCGGCCCGAAGGGCGAAGCCGCCAACGTCGAGCAATTGGCGGCCGGCGCGACCGAGGTGGGAGGCGTGCGGATCGTCGCGGCCGAAGTCCCCGGCGGTACTCCGCAATCGCTCCGCGATCTGATCGACCA
>JBEKCP010000344.1:0-6773 GCA_050014815.1 Thermoguttaceae bacterium
GGTAGGTCCCGCTCGCCGAGCGGGACCCTGCGAAACGGAGTCCCGCTCGGCAAGCGGGACCTACCATCTTCTTGAGCCGGCATGTCCCAAGGCGCGGCACGGCCGGCGGTGGACATCCGTGTCGCACAACGGGCCGTCCTTATCCGGTCACGGCGCAGCCAGCAAATCTGACGGGAACCTGCAAGGGCGAGACGCGACAGGCGGCCCGAAAGCAAACGCCGCTCAAGAAATGCCCTTTTCTTCGCAGCGGAACAGCAGTTGCATACCACGCTCTCCCTTCAGAAACGCCCCCCATCGGCGTACGAACAACTCCCCTTAAGCATGAGCATGTTTACGATGATTGAGAAGATTTCAATCCTGAGCGGACATGGCCGCAACGGTCGCCCGGAGTCCTTCGGCCGCATCGACATGACGATGGGCCAAGTGGTGAGCATCGTCGGCCCCACCGGCTCCGGCAAGACAACCTTTATCAACGACCTCGAGCTGTTTGCCGATGCGGATACCCCGACCGGTCGACGCGTCTTGATCAACGACCGGCCGGTCCCGCCCGAGTTCCGCTACAACCCGGCGCGGAATCCGATCGCCCTGATCACCCAGCACACGACGTTCCTCTCGGACCTGCCGGTCCGCGAGTTCCTGCTGACGCATTCCCGGATACGGACCGGGGCGGAGGAGTCGCCGCTGCTGGTCCAGCAGTCCATCGAGTTCGCCAACAAGCTGACCGGCGAGCCGATCGACCTGGACAACCGCATGACGGAGCTTTCCGGCGGCCAGACCCGGGCGCTCTTGATCGCCGACGCCACCGTCATCTGCAGCACGCCCGTGGTGCTGCTGGATGAGGTGGAAAACGCGGGCATTCATCGCACCCGTGCGGTGCAGTTGCTCCGGCAGTACCGCAAGATCTTCATCTTTGTGACGCACGATCCGCGGATCGCGCTGTTGAGCGACTTCCGCATCGTCATGCACCGCGGGTGCGTCACGCAGGTGCTCCACACCAACGACGACGAGCGGGGAGTCTCGGTCCACGTGAACCGGCTGGACGACGCCCTTTCGGCGTTGCGGGACAAATTGCGCCAGGGCCTGCGGCTGGACGCCCAAGAGTTGCAGGAGGTCGCATGAGGGTCGTCATTTGCGCCGGACCGGCCACGACCGGCAAGACCTCCGTGCTCCGCCACATCACGCGCAAACTCCTGAAGGCGGGCAGCCGCGTGGCCTTCCTCAAGCTCGACGTGCAGTACGCCGACGAGGACGAACTGCTGGCCAAGGAGTTCGGCATCCCGACCCGCAAGGTCTACACGGGCGAATTGTGCCCGGACCACTGCCATGTGATGGTGCTGGGCGACGCGATGCGCTGGGCCGGGCAATCGGACTGCGACATCCTCCTGGTCGAAACCGCCGGACTATGCCTGCGGTGCGCGCCTTACGTGGACGGCGGGCTGGGCCTGATCGTGCTGGAAGCCACCAGCGGCATGAACTTGCCCTTGAAGGTCGGCCCGATGCTCTCGCTGGCCGACATCGCCGTCGTGACGAAGATCGACCGCGTCTCGCAGGCCGAGCGCGAGGTGTTCCGCGCCCGGATCCAGGACGTGGCCCCCAATACGATGGTCCGCGAGGTGAACGCCCTGCACGGAATCGGCATCGATCCGCTGGTGACGGAAATCCTCGAGACCGGCGAGGTCAACGGGCCGCTCTTCCTCCGCGGCAACCCGCCGGTGGGCACGTGCACCATTTGCGTGGGCAAGAAGGAGATCGGCTGGCAGGCGCACTTCGGCGTGGTCCGGGCATTGGAGAACCAGACGTTCTACCGGGGAGAATAGCCGTGCCCGACCGCATCTATTTCGACAACGCCGCCACCACCGCGCCCGATCCGCGCGTGCTGGAGGCCATGCAGCCGTACCTTGCCGAGTTCTGGGGCAACCCTTCGAGCCTCTACGTCGAGGGGCGGCAGGCCCGCGAGGCCGTGGACCTGGCCAGGGCCCGGGTCGCCGGCCTGCTTGCCGCCGAGCCGGACGAAATCGTCTTCACCGGCAGCGGCACCGAGGCCGACAACCTGGCCCTGCAAGGCGTATTGCCGGCCGCCGGGCCCGCCGGCTCCCACGTGGTCACCACCGCGATCGAGCATCCGGCGATCCTGGAATGTTGCCGGCAGTTGAGACGATTGGGTGTCGCGGTGACCGAGCTGCCGGTGGACCGCGAGGGGCTCGTCGATCCGGTGGACCTGGAAGGGGCGATCCGTCCCGAGACCCGCTTGGTATCGATCATGGCGGCCAACAACGTGGTCGGTACGATCCAGCCGGTTGCCGAGTTGGCCCGGATCGCCCGTCGCCACGGCGTGCTCTTTCATACCGACGCGGTGCAGGCCGTGGGCAAGATCGCCTTCGATACCCGCACGCAGCCGATCGACCTGCTTTCGCTCTCGGGACACAAGCTGCACGGGCCGAAGGGCGTCGGCGCCTTGTATGTCCGCAAGGGGGTTGAACTGCGGCCGCTCCTGCCGGGCGGGGGCCAGGAGCGCGGGCGGCGGTCGGGTACGGAAAACGTGGCCGCGATCGCCGGGTTGGGCCGGGCGGCCGAAATCGCCGCGGCGGACCGGCCCGGCGAGGCCGCGCGGCTGGTCCGCATCCGCGACCACCTCATCGAGAACATCCTGGCGAACATCGACAACGCCTGCCTGATCGGCCATCGCTGGCGCCGCCTGCCCGGACATGTCTGCCTTCGCTTCGACGGCATGGAAGGCGAGGCCATCAAGCTCCTCCTGGAGTTGGACAAGGAGGGCATAGCCGTTTCGTCCGGCAGCGCGTGCAGCGCGATCCACGCCGGAGGGCCCTCCCACGTGCTGGAGGCCATGGGGTTCGACCCGCTCAAGGCGCGCGGCTCGTTGCGGATTTCGCTGGGGCGGTTCAACACGGCGGAAGAGGCCGACCGGTTCCTGGAAGTGTTGCCCCGGGCCGTGGCTTCGCTCCGGCCCATCCGCCGCCTGGCCGCCGCGGGGTAAGATCCATTACTCCCCTCTCCCTCCGGGAGAGGGGCAGGGGGTGAGGGAGACCCACGCTGGGCACGGAAACCGACAAAGCAAAATCGTCGCTGACGCCCCCTCACCCTAACCCCCTCCCGAAGGGAGAGGGAACCACGAATCCGCAATTTGCAAAGGTCCATGTTTAACAGGCAACGAGGAGGACTATCGTGGTGCAAGCGGCAGATATCGAACTTCCCGGGCTCGATTGCGGCATGTGCGGGTACCGGACCTGCGACGAGCTGCGCGAGCGGCTGCCATCCAAGCCGGACCTGCTGCGACGGTGCATCCATCTCTCGGAGGACAAGGTGCGATCGGAAGGCGAGTCGCTGCCGATTGCCGCGACGAGTTGCCAGGCGTCGTGCGCGCCATCCTGTGACGCGTGCGCCGGACCGGCCCGGGACACCCCTCGCCGCCCGGAACAGTTGCCCTGGCAAGACAGCCTCGGCCGCGAGTTCGATTTCTACCTGGAGCACTTTCCCGAGGAGCCCGGCCCGCGCGAGATCATCCTGCCGCACAACCCGCTCATTACGCGGGAGATGGACGTCCAGGTGGGCGACATCCTGATCGGCCGGCCGCTGGGCATGTCGTGCGGGTGTCCGATCACCCACTGCGGCGTGGCCATGGAGGTCGATCGGCGCACGGGGGTCATCGTGTGGTGCGTGACCGGCCCGTTGGGTCCGCGGCAGAAGGGCTTCAAGGACCTCGGCTACTACATCGCCGAAGGTTACGAGGGATTAGTCAACGAAACGCGATGCGAGTTGAAGGTGGGCATGCGCTACTACTTCCAGCCGCGAATGTGCATGCTCCAGTGGCGGCACAGCGGACTGGTGAACTACCTCAGCCGCAATGGCAAGGTATGCCAGGTGCGAGTGGAAGGGCTGTGGATCGGATAGCCTGTCGAGGCCCATCCTGAAGTTGGCGAACACCTGGAGGCCCTCCTGGACGGGTACAAAGACCTGTCCCCCAAACTGAGGGAAAGGGCGAATAAGCGGGGCAAGGCTCTCCAAGACGAGATCGACGTTCTCAACCGACGACTCCGCGACCTGCGGATTTCGTGGGATCAGTGCCGGCAGGACCTTGCCGCCCGGCAGGAAGCCCTCGCCTGGGCCTTCAAGACGCTGAACCAGGAGGGCCGTCACCGGCAGAAGGCGGAGGTTCTACGGGCGGTCATTGGCAAGATCATCTGCTTTCAGTCACCGCATTGCCTTCACGACAGGCCATTTACAAGGATATCGGTTCAGGAGGGGGGGATTCCACGCAAAGGCGCGAAGCCGCAAAGACGCAAAAGGGGGAGGTTCCCCACCTACGAGAATCCCGCGGCCATGGTATAATTCATCGTGCTACCCGCTCGTTGCTTGACATTGCGTCACGGTTACCGTCGGCCACACAACCGACTTTGGGAACATAGTTAAGGAGTCGCAATCCTATCATCGAGGAGCGAAGACGCGAAGGACCAGCACACCCAGCGCGACAAAGTTTTCATCAGCTCCCCTGATAAGCCGCTGGCCAAAATGAGGACCGCCGACCGCGACGCGGCTTGGGTGAGAATCTGTGAGGAGATCAAGAAGGCGGCAAACAGTCCGATCGACTCGCCGGGCAGCCAAATGGTATAATAGTGCTGTTGGGAGGTCCGCAAAATGGGATCGCTGAAGCAGCAAGTGATCGTAGGAACCGACGGTCTGATAGTTATCCGAGTGCCGGAACTCAAGGCTGGCTCGCGCGCCGAGGTCATCGTGGTTGGGCAGGAGGGGGGGACGGGTGGCCAGGGGCCGCGCCCCGATCTCCCGAGTCTGATTGGCTCCTGCCGCGGCATGTTCCGGTCGCCCGAGGAGGCCGATGAGCTCCTTCGCCGGGAGCGCGACGCATGGGACTCGTGACGAGCCGGGACCCAAGGCGCAATGCCCTTCCGCCTTCCGCCTTCCGCCCTCCCCCTTTCAGGCATACCGCCGTAGGATCGCATCGACGAGGCGGGGACAGACGCGATTGAGCCAGACGAAAGCCCTTCCCCATGGGTGAGGAATGATCTCGCGGCGGCCGCGACGCATGGCCAGCACCGTCTGCCGGGCCACCTCCGCCGGGCTGACGGAGGCAAGCTCCGACCACGCGGGGGCGCTCGTGTTCTCGGCCCGGGCGAAGAACTCGGTCTCGGTCCGGCCGGGACTGACCACCAGGACGTCAATCCCATGGCGGACCCACTCGGTCCGCAGGGCCTCGCTGAACCCCTGGACCGCGAACTTGCTGGCCGCGTACTCGCTGCGGTAGGGGACGCCCCGATGCCCCAGGATCGAGCTGATGTTGACGAGGATCGGCCGGTTTCCCTGTTTCAACAGGGGCAGGGCCAGTCGCGTCATCTCCACAAGGGCGAAGAAGTTGACCTCCATGACGCGGCGGACCCGCTGGGGATCGGCATCCTCGAAGAGTCCCATGGCGCCGATGCCGGCATTGTTCACCAAGGCGTCCAGGCCGCCGTAGCAGGTCGCCGCCCGGTCGATGGCGGCCTGGCGGACGGCGGGCTCGGTAATATCGCCGGCGACGCACTCGACGGCTGAAGCCAACTCGGCCGCCAGTTCGCGGAGCCGATCCTCCCGGCGGGCCAGCAGGACGAGGCGGGCCCCTTGCCGCGCCAACTCCCGGGCGATCTCCCGCCCGATGCCGCTGGAGGCCCCGGTGACGATCGTGCGGAGTCCCTGGATACAGCGTTTGGTCATGGCAGTTCAAGCACGAAATCCGAATATCGAAATCCTCGGACCTCGTGTCCGCCACAAATCCGAAATGCGAAGCTCCAATGTTCGAAACGCCGATGTTTCTGTCATTGGTGCTTTCGGTAATTTGAAATTGTTTCGGATTTCGATATTCGGATTTCGGATTTTGAGTCCCGACGGGCCGTCATCGCGTGCGGACTTCCACGCCCTCTTCCCGGACCCGGTGGACATCCTGCCGCGGCATGCGGCAGTGGACGATGACGCGCGAATCGTGGTACTTTTTCGAGAGGACTTCGCCGTGGGCCGCCAGGTAAGCCAGGACGCGGCCGTTGTCCACGCCCAATTCCACCTCCACGTCGAGGAACGTCCGGCTCAGGGCCACGCTGACGGCGGCGCTGAGCTCGGCGAGCCCCTGGCCGCGGCGGGCGCTGATCGGGATCGCGTGGGGATAGCGGTTCCGCAGGCCCTCGACGCAGACGCCGTCCGCCAGCGCGTCGATCTTGTTGAGCACCAGCAGGGTGTCCTTCTGCCGGATGCCGATCTCGTCGAGCGTCTTGTAGGCCGCGGCGATCTGATCGACGACGGCCGGGTTGGCGGCGTCGGCGACGTGCAGGAGGAGGTTCGCCTGCCGCGCCTCCTCCAGGGTCGCCCGGAAACTGGCGACCAGGTGGTGGGGCAGGTCCCGGATGAAGCCGACCGTATCGCTCAGCAGGACGGGCCCCCAGCCGGGCAACTGCCACCGCCGGGTCCGCGTGTCGAGCGTGGCGAACAAGGCGTCCTGGACGAAGACGTCGGCCCCCGTCAGGGTGTTCAGGAGCGTGCTCTTTCCGGCGTTGGTGTAGCCCACCAGCGAGACGGTCATGTGGCCTCTTCGCGCGGCCACTTCCCGTTGCCTTCGCCGCTCGATGGTCGAGAGTTGTCGCCGCAGGTCCTGGATGCGGTGTTCGACGAGCCGGCGGTCCACTTCGAGCTGCTTCTCGCCGGGGCCGCGGAGGCCGACGCCGCCCTGGGCCTGGCGGGACAAGTGGGTCCACATCCGCTTCAATCGCGGCATC
>JBEKCP010000345.1:0-6722 GCA_050014815.1 Thermoguttaceae bacterium
CCCTCGGGGGGGGCGGGCGGCGGCCCCCCCGCTCCTTAACGTTGTGGGCCGGTCGGGGACCCACCCCCCCCCCCGGGGGGGTGGGGGGGGGGGGGGGCCCCCCACTCCACGGGGGGCTCGCAAACTGAAAGCAGAATCTTCACTGGCGCCCCCTCACCCTAACCCTCTCCCGGAGGGAGAGGGGACCATGAATCGACACTTCGCAAAGCTCCTGTTAGGATAATCACCATGCCCATCTGTCTCCCGCCGATCTCGCGACGCCGGTTCCTGGCCGGCTCGTTGGCCGCCGGGGCGAGTCTCTTCCTGCCGCGGCCGACCCGGGGCGCCGAGGGGGCCGCGGACCCCGACCGCTGGATCCTGCTGGCCGACACGCACATCTGGGAGCGGCAAGACGCCGTGACCCGCGGCACGAACCCGGCGGCGAACCTTGCCCGGGCCGCCCGCGAAATCCTGGCGCTCCGGCCGCGGCCCGCCGGAGTTGTGCTGGCCGGCGATACCGTCTACATGGAAGGCCATGCGGCCGATTACGCGGCCTTCCGGGACCTGATCCGGCCGATCCGCGCCGCGGGAATCCCCATGCACGTCGCGCTGGGGAACCACGACCACCGGGAGAACTTCTGGGCCGCCTTTCCGGATTGCAAGCCGCGGCGGCCGCCGGCGCCCGACCGTCACCTGGCGATCGTCGAGACGCCCAACGCCAACTGGTTCCTGCTGGACTCGCTCGACAAGACGAACTCGACGCCCGGGCGGCTCGGCCAGCCGCAGTTGGACTGGCTGGCCGCGGCCTTGGACGCCCGGAGCGAGAAACCGGCGATCCTGGTGGCCCACCACGACCTGGGGACCTCCCGGGGGCTGCTCGACAGCGAGGCGCTGGTGGACGTGGCCGCCGGCCGCAAGCAGGTGAAAGCCTACTTCTACGGCCACACCCATGCCTGGCAGGTCGGCAAGCAGGGGGAGCTTCACCTGGTCAACGTCCCCGCGATGGCGTGGCTCTTCGATCCGTCGCAGCCTCGCGGGTGGGTGGACGTTAGCCTTCGGCCCGGCGGCGCCGCGCTGGTCCTGCACGCGCTGGACCATGAGCACCCCAAGCACGGCGAGCAGACCGACCTGAAGTGGAGGACGTAGGGCTTCGTCAATTGATCAAGAGTGTCAGAACCCGAGCACATCGTTCATGCCGTAGAGACCGGGGGGCTTGCCGGCGAGGAATTTTGCGGCGGCCAGGGCCCCCAGCGCGTAGCAGTCGCGGTTGGAGGCGCGGACCGTTAGCTCGATCGTCTCGCCGAGCATGCCGAAGACGATCGTGTGCTCGCCCGGATTGTCGCCGACGCGAATGGCGTGATAGCCGATTTCGTCGTGCGGCCGCTTTCCCGGGCGGCCGGACCGGCCGTGGCGATGCCGGGTCTGGCCCATCGTGCGGGCGAGGATCTCGCCGAACTTCAAGGCGGTGCCGCTGGGCGAGTCCTCCTTGTAGCGATGGTGCCGCTCGATGATCTAGACGTCGGCGTCCTGACCGGCCAGGGCCGTGCCGGCCACCTCGCAGAGCTTCATGGTCAGGTTGACGGCGAGACTCATGTTGGGCGACCAGAGGAGCGGGATTTCGCCGGCGGCGGCCCGAAGCTGCTCGATCTGGGGCGGTTCCAGGCCGGTGGTCGCGACCACCAATGCAACGTGCCGGCGGCGGCACGTCTCGATGATCGCCTCGGCAGCCGCGGGCAGCGAGAAGTCGATCAGGACGTCCACGCCCGCCGGCAGGTCCGAGCCCAGCGGCACTCCCAGCGGCCCGGCGCCGGCCACCGCGCCGGCATCCTGGCCGAGCAGGGGATGGCCGGCCGCCTCGAGGGCGGCCGCGACTTTCAAGTGCGGGTCGGCCGCGGCCAGCGCGACCAATCGCCGGCCCATGCGTCCGGCGGCTCCGTGGATGGCAAGGCGAAGGGGAATCATCGGGGGCTCCTGCCGAGAAGTTCAACAGACTCGCGCATATAAAGCACGAAATCCGAATATCGAAATCCGAAACAAATCCGAAATCCCAAATACGAATGCTCCAAACAGATCATTCGGGTTTCTGCAAGATGGCGCCGAAAATGCGCATCAGCTCGGTGCTCTCCTGGACGAGTGCGTCACGTTGGGTCTTGAGCGCCGCATCGCTTTGAGTATCCAAAAGTCGCAACCAATACCGCGTCTCCTTCGATTCCTTCCTCGAAATCCGGATCCGCATCCGAAAGTCCTTCTTGCTCAACCCTTCATTGGCCTCAATGTAGTTCGCCCCGATCGAGCCGGAGGAACGCACAACCTGCTTGACGTCCTCGATGTTGCAGACCGTACGCGGCAGCGTTTTCACAAACGCTCGCACGCGGCGAGCGAACTCGAACGTTCGGTCCTCCAGATCATACCGGCGGCGCCCAGCGTTTCTGTCATTGGGAGCTTCGGTCATTTGAATTTGTTTCGGATTTCGAGTTTCGTATTTCGGATTTTTCGACCTACCCGTTCGCCTTGATCGCCCGGACAATGGCCTCCAGGTCGTTCGGCACGGCCACGGCGCGGTTGGCGAAGGCTGCGCGCCGCACGCCGCGCGAGCCGAGCACCTTCTCGAACTGCTCCGGATCGGCCGCATGATAGGCGACGGTCGCGGTCGGGTCCTTCAACTGGTGGCCGGTGAGGATGCAGACGACCCGCTCGCCGGGCCCGATCACCCCTTCGGCCACCAGGAGCTTCAGGCCGGCCACGCTGGCGGCGCTGGCGGGCTCGCAGCCCATGCCGCCGGCGCCGACCCGGGCCTTCGCGTCGAGAATGTCCTGGTCGGTGACGTTGCGCACCAGCCCGCGGCACCACTCCAACGCCCGGAGGCATTTCTGGAGATTCACCGGGCGGTTGATCTCGATGGCACTGGCGATGGTCGAGGCACGGCGGTGCGAGGCGTCCATTTCGCGGTAGTATTGGTCGATCCGCCGGTGGTCGGGCGATCCGGCGTTCCACGAGACGCCCTGTTTTTCGACCAGGTCGTAGAGCGTAGCGGCCCCGGCGGCGTTGATGACCGCCAGCCGCGGGATCCGGTCGATCAGGCCCAGTTCGCGCAGCTCGGAAAAGGCCTTGCCGAAGGCGCTGGAGTTGCCCAGGTTCCCGCCGGGGACGACGATCCAGTCGGGCACCTCCCAGCGGAGCCCCTCCAGCACCCGGTACATGATCGTCTTCTGGCCCTCCAGCCGGAACGGGTTGACGCTGTTGACCAGGTAGATGCCCAACTGGCGGCTGACCTCCTGGACGCGGGCCATGGCGTCGTCGAAATCGCCCTGGACTTGGAGCGTCAGGGCGCCGTAGTCGAGGGCCTGGGAGAGTTTGCCGTACGATATCTTCCCCGAGCCGATGAAGATGATGCCCCGCATCAGCCGCGTCACGGAGCAATAGAGGGCCAGGGAGGCGCTGGTATTGCCGGTCGAAGCGCATGCGGCGCGGGTCGCCCCGACGAACCGGGCATGGCTGAAGGCGGCCGACATGCCGTTGTCCTTGAAACTGCCCGACGGGTTCAGCCCCTCGTACTGGAGGAAGAGCCGGCCGGGCCGCAGGCCGACGTACTCGGCCACGCCGGCCGAGCCGTAGAGCAGCGTCTGGCCCTCGCCCACCGTAACGCACTCGTCCAGCGGCACGAAGGGCAGCAGGTCGTGAAACCGCCATACTCCACTAAAGCAATAAGGATCGTTGCGGCGGGCCCATTTCTCCTCGAACGCCCTGAGCGACCGCGGCGGCCGCAGCCGCGTCCAGTCGTAGGCGACATCCAGCAGATTGCCGCACCGCGGGCAGGCCACGCGGATCTCGTCGATCCCGCAGGTTGCGCCGCAGGCCGGCGAGATACATCGTTGAAATGCGGCTTCGGAGAGGGTAATGGCTGCCCTTTCTGCTTTCGGGTTTCTCCCAGAATAATTCAAAGAGGAGGAATAGTCGAGGGGCCGTAGCGGCAGCCCATAAGAGGGGTGGCGGCCGCCGTTTGACAACATTTTCCAAGGTATCTAGAATAGAAAGTCTCTGAGGACGCGGATGGCTGCCCAGAGGGTGATCTCGCAGAGTTTCTCACACTGAGAGGAATCGATGAATCGACTCGAGCTGAACGGTTACAAGGAGCGGCTGGTGATGTTGCGGGCACGGTTGCGCGGGGACGTAACCCAGTTGGCCGATGCCGCCTTGAAGAAGAGCCGCACCGAGGCGAATGGAGACCTGTCGAGCATGCCGATCCACATGGCCGACATCGGCAGCGATAACTTCGAGCAGGAGTTCACCCTCAGCTTGATGGAGAATGAAGGCGCAGCACTGGAGAAAATCGAGGCCTCGCTGGAGCGGATCGACGAGGGGACCTACGGCACGTGCGAGGAGTGCGGGGTGAAGATCCCCAAGAGCCGCCTGAACGCTATTCCGTACGCTACGCTGTGCATCAAGTGCGCCTCCCGCCAAGAGCGGACTTAGGAGGCGCGGGCTCCGCGACCCCCCGGACGCGGGCACCGCGCGAAGCGTGGTCGGGGGGCTTTGCAACAGGTTCCCCAAAGCCCCCGGATTGCATCCGGGGGGTACGAAATTGTTCGAGTCAATCCGTCCCAAAGGAACAGCCATGAGGGCGGTTCCGCTTAGCCGGTATATCGTATTCGTCCTTCTGGGCGCGGGCGGCTGCGCGGTCGATCTGGCGACGAAGCAGTGGATGTTCAGTCGGCTTGGCGTGCCCGTGCCCGGCCGCCCGGGGCCCATCTGGTGGCTCTGGACGAACGCCTTCGGCTTTCAGACCAGTCTCAACGAGGGCGCCCTGTTCGGCATCGGGCAGGGCGGATGGGTCCTGTTTGCGGCCCTGTCGGTGGTCGCCAGCCTGGGCATCCTGGGCTGGCTCTTTTGGGCCGGGGCTGCCCGCAAGTGGATCCTCACCGTGGCCCTGGGGAGCGTGACCGCCGGGATTCTCGGGAACCTCTACGACCGCCTGGGCCTGCCGGGGCTGGTCTGGAACGACAACAACCCGCCGCTGCACCACGCCGGCCAGCCCATGCACGCCGTCCGCGACTGGATCCTCGTGATGATCGGCAAGTGGCCCTGGCCGACGTTCAACGTCGCCGACAGCATGCTCGTCTGTGGCGCCGTGCTGCTGGCCTGGCACGCATTTTGGACCAGGCCGGAGGACTTGAAACCGCAATCGTAGGTTACGCTTCATGAGTCTCGATCCTTCCGAAATCAAGTCCCGATTGCTGCTGGCGCTCCAGGCGTCCCGGGAAGCGGGACAACTCACGCTGGAGTACTTTCGCCGCGAGGACCTCGCGGTGGATCGCAAGGGGGACGACTCGCCGGTGACCGCGGCCGACCGCCGCGCCGAGGAGCACCTGCGGAACCGCATCGCCGGGGCCTTCGCCGCCGACGCCATCCTCGGCGAGGAGATGGCCGACCGGCCGGGCACCGGCCCCTTCCGCTGGATCCTCGATCCCATCGACGGCACCAAGTCGTTCATCCACGGGGTGCCGCTCTACGGGACGCTGGTGGGCGTCGAGCACGAAGGGGAGCCCCTGATCGGCGTGATCCGGATCCCGGCCCTCGACGAGTGCGTCTATGCCGCCCGGGGGCAAGGGGCCTGGTACGTCCAGGGCCAGAAACCGCCCCGGCCGGCGAAGGTCTCCCAGCGGGCCTCGCTGGCCCAAGGGCTGTTCCTCACCAGCGAGGTCGCCACGTTCGACGAGATCGGGCGGCGCGGCGTCTACGACCGGCTCCAGAAGGCCGCCCGCCTCTCCCGCTCCTGGGGCGATTGCTACGGCTACCTGATGGTGGCGACCGGCCGGGCGGAACTGATGGTCGATCCGGTCGTCGCGGTCTGGGACCTCGCCCCCTTGCTGCCGATCCTTGAGGAGGCCGGCGGCACCTTCACCGACTGGCAGGGCCGGCGGACCATCCATTCCGGTCAGGGCATCGCCACCAACGGCCGGATCCTCGAGGAAGTGCTGGCGATGGTGGCGGAAACGGAGTAAGGATAGCCGCGGATGAATATCCGCGGACCGGGCACCCGCGGATCGGGCACCATGCGGAGCATGGTCGTCCGCGGCTATTTCCAGCCCACCTGTTCCTCCCACAGCAGCCGATTGCCGCGGAGGAACCAGACGAACAGAGTGCCCCGCTTCGCAAAGACCTCCGGCGGCAGATCGAGATTCAGCCGGTCGTCTGCCACGGCCCACGAACTCAATTCCAGGAAGACGATGTCCGCACGCTCTTCGGGCGTTTTGCCCACGGGATATGCCAGCACGGAGACCGCCCCGCGCCCCAGGGAATTCCGCCGCCCGACGATCCGGAAGGCCATCTTGTCCTTCTCGAAGGTCTCGGTCAGGCCCTCGTCGCCGGCTCGGTCGAGGCAGTGGTAGATCTTTCGCTGGAGGTCCGCCTCGGCGGCCTTCGGCGGAGAACTGCTCTTGAGATACTCGCCGACGAAGTCCAGCGGCGTGACGAACGTTCCCTCGGCCCGATCGGCCGGGACCAGTCGCACTTCGACCGACGCGCCGGCGTGGACCTTCCAGCGGTACTCGATGGCCAACGTCTTTCGGCCGCCGCGCCCCTCGATGACCGTGACCAGCGTCGGGTGGGTCTTCAGGCTCAGCTTCCCGGTGTGCGGGGGCGGGGCGGCCGGATTCTCCGCAACGGGCGCCGCCTCGCGGGGCGGCTCTGCCGCCGACAGCCTTCCTGCAAGGACAAGGACCGCGGCAAGACACCCGGCGAAG
>JBEKCP010000346.1:0-6709 GCA_050014815.1 Thermoguttaceae bacterium
CTGGCCCCGGCCATGACCACGGTGGTGTAGTCCATCGCGCCGTGGCGTCTGAGCACGTCGATCAGCCCCGCCACGTTCGACTCCTTCTGCCCCACGGCGACGTAGAAGCATTTGACGCCGGAGTCTTTCTGATTGATGATCGTGTCGATCGTGATGGCGGTCTTGCCGGTCCGGCGGTCGCCGATGATCAGCTCCCGCTGCCCGCGGCCGATGGGCGTCATCGCGTCGATCGCCTTGATGCCGGTCTGGAGCGGCTGCTTGACGGGCTGCCGCCCGGCCACGCCCGGGGCGTTGGACTCGACCAGCCGCCGCTCGGTCGTAAGGATCGGGGGGCCGCCGTCCAGCGGGTTGCCCAGCGGATCGACCACCCGCCCCAGCATTGCGTCGCCCACCGGCACGCTCAAGAGCCGCCCCGTGCTCGTCACTTCGTCCCCTTCCTGGATCGACAAGTAGTTGCCCAGGATGATCACGCCGACGGAGTTCTCCTCCAGGTTGAACGCCAGGCCGTGGATATCGCCGGGAAACCGGACCATCTCGCCCGCCATGACGTTCGCAAGGCCGTAGACGCGGGCAATGCCGTCTCCCACCTCGATCACGCGACCGACCTCGCGGACGTCGATGCGCGACTCGAACTGCTCAACTTCCTGCTGTATGACGGAAGCGATCTCGTCGGCTCTGAATCTCATGAACACTCCTCTCGATCATCTGTTGGCGGACCCTCTGCAACTGATTCAGAACGGACCCGTCGTACACGGTATCGTCGATGCGAAGCACCGCTCCTCCGATCAACTCGGGATCGACCGCCGGCTCCAGCACCAGCTCGCCGCCGATCAGGCCGCGGAGGTTCTCGCGGATCCGATCCAGCTCGGGCAGGCCGAGCGCGACGGCGGTGGACACCCGGACGTGGATCCGCCTCCTCGCCTCCTCGTCCTTTCGACGCGCCTCGCGCCGGATCGCGCGGAGGCAGTCGAGCCGGCCGTGCCGGGCAACCACCTTCAGAAAATGGAGCACCAGCGGCGTGACCCGGCCGCCGAACACCCGGTCCAAGACGTCCGCCTTCTCCGCGGCCCGCACCAGGGGCGAGCTCAACACGGCCTCCAGCCGGGGATGCTCCCGGAGGACCTCGTCGATCAGGGCGTCCAGTTCCTCCAGGACGGCCGCGGTCTGACCGGCCGTCCGCGCCGCCCCGAGCAGGGCCGTGGCGTAGACCTCGCCGATCCGCTCGGCGCCGACGTCGGGCGACAGCTTGGCCGCGGCCCGGGCATGGCGTGCGGTGGGGTCTTGGGATTCGGCCATGGGGAGGGGCGGAAGATTTTAGATTTTGGATTTGGGATTTTGGAAAAAGCCCCGCGACTGTGTCGCGGGGGTCTCACTTCTTGCCGTTGCCACCGGCGAATTTCGTCACGGCCTCCGCCACCAACCGCGCGTGGTCCTGGGGGTTCAGCCGGGCACCGAGGATCTTGCCGGCCAACTCGGTGGCCAACGTGGCGCTGCGTTGGGCCAGCTCCTTCAGGGCCCCGGCCGTGGCCGCCTCGATCTGCTGGAGCGCCCGCTCGCGCTCGGCGGCCGCGTCTTCCTTGGCCCGGTCGATCATCTGGCGGCCGATCTCCTCGGCATGGCGGCGGCCCTGTTCGAGGATGCCGTGAACCTCCTGCTTCGAGTCGGCCAACTTCTTCTCGTAGTCGGCCAGGAGCTGCTTGGCCTCCTCGTTGCTGCGGTGGGCCTCGGCGATCTGGCTGGCGATCTCCTGCTCCCGCTTGGTCAGGCCCTGGGCGATGGGCCCCCAGGCGAACCGCCAGAGGATCGCCAGGACGACCAGGAAAACGACCGCCGTCCAGATCGTCAGGTCGCCACGGAAGTTGACGCCGTTAACGTTGATCGGATTCATATCGGCGCCGGCCGACCCGGAGGGTGCCCCGCCGGCCGCGAGGACGGCACCACTTCCGCCGATCAGCGCCAAGAGCACCACCGCGATCGTTATCATTCGCCTGAGCATAGGATTTTCCTCAAACCGCCGCCGGAGCGGCACGCGGCGCCGAGCCGCGGCCGTTCCACCGACGCATCCGAAGGACGGTCCGACCCGTCGCTTCACTTTGCCATCAAGCAGACGACCAGCCCCAACAGCGTTGCACCTTCGATCATGGCCGCCGTGATCAGCATCGCCGTCTGGATACTGCCGGCGACTTCGGGCTGGCGGGCCATGCTCTCCACGGCCGAGGAGCCGATGCGGCCGATCCCGTAGCCCCCGCCGAGCAATACCAATCCGGCGCCAAAAGCGGCGCCGGCGAGGATCGACAGCGACGCCGGGGCGGCCGCGCCGGCGGCCTCCTTCTCCTGGGCCAGCAGGGGCGACGCCGCCGACAACACGACCAGACACAACAGGGCGATCTGAGCGAACCTGTACACGGAAGTCTTCTCCTCTGGGAAGGGTTTCTACGGCAGCCCGGCCGGCGATCTCAGTGCGGGTGGACTGCCATGCCAATGAACAAAGCGGACAAAAACGTGAAAATATATGCCTGCAGGAAGGCCACGAATATCTCCAGGAGCGTCAGTGCCGCCGCGCCGAGCACGCTGCTGGCCGTGACCCCCGCCCACACCAGGATCGCCTGGTTGGCCGTTGCGGCGATGAAGCCGACGATCGCCGCCAACGCCAGGTGACCGCCGAAGATGTTGGCCAGCAAACGCACGGCCAACACTACGTGCCGGATCACCAAGCCGAGGAGCTCCAGGAAGAAGATCATGGGCACCATGAAGACAGCCATGTACCAGGGGAGTTCCATGTGCGGCACCAGGCTCTTCCAGAACCCCAAGAGCCCGCACTTCGCCATCCCTGCGCCCAAAACCACGAGAAACATCACGACGGCCAATGCCCCGGTGACCGTCAAGGCGCCGGTGGGCGAGCCGGCCCAAGGGAGGACCCCCATCAGATTGCAAAACAGAATAAAGAAGAACACGTTCCACAAGAGCGGGAGGAACCGATCCGCATCATGTCGCCCGATGGCGGGCCGGGCCACCTCGTCGCGGATGAATTGGAGGACCGTCTCGAATAGGTTCCAGAAGATGCCGCGAGGGGATTGGCCCGTGCGGATCCGCCGGGCCAAGGGCAGGAACACCAGCAGCATCGCCACCGCCGCGACCACCTCCAATACCATGAACCTGGTCAACTGGAAACCGAGCAGGCGGGGCAAATGCCACGTCACCCCAGGGAAATGGAACTCGGTGCTGTCGCTGACGTGCCGGGCGAGTTCTTCAAGGTCCATGGCTCACCGATCCACCGCCTAGGGGGTCAGGGGGCGGGGAATTCTGCCGCTCCCTCAACCCGCGGATATACATCCGCGGCTATCCTCACCCTGATCCCTGTCCCCTGATCCCTGTCCCCTGATTTGAGGCAGCGAGAGAATCGTCTCCACGCCGAGTGTCACGGGGTAAAACACCAAAAGGTAATACAAGAAGCCGGCTTCGGCCAGGGGGCCACCCCAACATTGAACCGCAATCGCCAGGACCAGGGGCATGCCCGTGCGGACCGCCATCCCCATCAACAGGGAAACGATCGCGAGCCGAGGCCCCCGCAAGAGGTGGCTGAGCACCAGCGCGCCAGCGGCGCCGACCGAGCAAATGGCCGCCGCCAGGGCGGCTGCTCCCAGACCGGCGCGGCCCCGAACGAGCCCCGCCACTGGCAAGACCCCCGCCGCCACCACGGCAACCGCCAATCCAAGCAGGCCGCCTCGGAAGGCAAGGCTCCGCTCGGGCAGTTGGGTCCAAAAAGAATTCATTGGTTATTGCTGCCGGAGGAATCGTAGGGTGAGGCTCGCTTCGCTCGACCCACCCTACCAGCTTAATCGTGCGTTCCGCTCACCCCCGGCCCCTCTCCGGGCACCGACCGAAGGTTGGTCAGGGGGGAGGGGAGTAAGCCGTTATCGCCGTGGGCTGTCCGACTTGGCCAGCCGCACCAGGTGCACCATGCTAACCGCGAACCCCAGAAGCGTTCCAAGCAATAGGAAGACTGGCTTTCCCCAACCAAGATGCCGGTCCAGCCAATATCCCCCGACGGCCGGGAGGACCATCTCCAGGCTGATGGTTGTCAGCCGCGAGGTCCACTCCATCGCCACCGCCCACGGCGAACGCTGATCGTCTGGCTCGTTCACGGCAACCGGCTCGACATCCAATATTCTCCCACCTGTTTGTAGGCCATTCTCGGCCGCCGGACAAGGCCGCTCGGGTCGAATTGTGAGGAACCCGAGAGAAGAAGCCGTCTTGCGCACGCTCTCATGGGGGGTTCGGCAAATTTCCGTAGGCCATAATCTGCGGCTTCTAATTTCACATGTTGTTATTTTATAACAAGTTACGTCATGCGGTAATCCCGGCACGCAGCGTGGTTCCTCGGCGCGGGCGCTTGCGTAAGTTGCATCGAATCGTTATAATCAACGAACGAGGAGTTTCCGTCCCGACCTGACCGCCGAGGAGTGGCGCGCCGGGGGCCTGCCGAGGGATGGAGACCCGCGACAGCCGACTCGGTGGTATCCGTCTTACGATGGCGTGGCGCCGGGCGGTTGAGGCCGGACATAGACTGACCCGGATCGATGGCCCCGGTGCCGCTCAGGACGAGCAAGCCGAGGTGGCAGCGGTACCGGGACCCGCCTGGATGCAGTCCCGAGGGAGTGCGGCCGGATCGCCCGGGGAACCACCCCAGGCGGCGTACCTTGGAGGCATGTCCCATGATCAAAACAGCAGCAGACCTGAAGACCCGCACGGTAAAGGACTTGGCCGCGATGGCCAGGAAGAAAAAGGTCCTTGGTTGGCACGACATGCGCAAGGAAGAACTGGTGCGCATCCTTGCGAGGCTGGCCCGTTGCGAGGCGGGAAAGGCCGGAAGCCCGGCCGCCAAGAACGGCTCCGGTAACGGCCATTCGAGACCTTCGAGCAATGGCAACGGGTCGTCCAAGCCCGCCAAGCAGCCCGCGGCCGCGCCTTCGGCCTCTGCCGCCCAACGGCCGGCCGAGAAGAAAGCCCGCACCCCGCACCAAGAGCGCCGCCTGCAAGAGATCAAGGCCCGGCTCGCCGAGGCCAAGGACCTTTCGTTCCGATCCGTCGGCCAGGACCGCGTGCGGACCAGGGACCGCTTGGTCGTGATGGTCCGGGACCCTTATTGGCTGCACGCCTACTGGGAGTTGAGCCGGCGGAGCATCGAGCGGGCCCAAGCGGCGATGGGGCAACACTGGCATGCGGCCGGGCCGATCCTCCGCGTCCACGAGCTCACCCGCAACGGCACCACGAGCGCGTCCCGCCGGACCGTCCGCGACATCGCCATCCACGGCGGGGTCAATACCTGGTATATCGACGTGCAGAACCCTCCGCGGAGCTACCAGGTCGAGATCGGCTATGCGGCGCCGGGCAGCCGCTTTTACAGCATTGCCCAGAGCAATATCGTCACCACGCCCGCCGTGGGCATGTCCAACGCCTTCGACCGCAACTGGGCCGAGGTGGCCAAGGACTTCGACCGGGTCTACGCCCTGACCACCGGCTCGACGGAGCAGGAGGCCAACGGAGACCTGGAGGAGGTGCTCGAAGAGCGGTTGCACCGCCCGATGGGCGACTCGATGGTCTTGCGGTTCGGCCCGGGGGCCGCCGGCGGCCAGAAGCGGGAATTCCCCTTCCGCATCGACACCGAGCTGATCGTCCACGGCGTCACGCACCCCAGCGCCCGGGTGACGTTGCGGGGCGAGCCGGTGCGGCTGCGTCCCGACGGGACCTTCGCCGTCCGCTTCAACCTGCCCGACCGGCGGCACGTCCTGCCGCTGGTGGCCAGCAGCGGCGACGGGGCCCAGCAGCGGACGATCGTCCTGGCCGTGGACCGCAACACGAAGATCATGGAGCCGGTCCTCCACGAGCCGGGCACATAAGGCGGAATGCCGTTATGCCCGCGATTGGGCATGACCGGGGTAGCTATGGGCATTATCGTGGCGACTGTTGGCGCGACTTGAGCTTTCTCTGGTGCATACAAGTCGTAATTCGCAGCGCGGCGGGATTACCACATCCTCTGGATTCGGCTGAGAAACGTACACACAGAGCTTGTTGCGTTCCTGACCGTGACCGGGGCGACCGGCTTTGAGCGATCATGCACCAAGACGTTTCGGTACTCGCGCACCTGGTGGACCGCGTCCGTGTCGGCCTGCGGGATGTGCCCACGATCTCTGACCCGGTTGACCAGCGTCTCCGTCACCCTGGGTTTGCGGATATGAAATGCGCGGACGAAGTGCTGGAGCGCCGTCTCGAACTCAGAGAAGACGCGGACGATGTATGTTCCCTCCAGGTGCGCGGCGGCCGTGCCGATGTCCTGTCGTTTCACCTGCCCCTCCAGGATGGCGGGGTTGTCGTTCACCGCCTGGAGGAGCCGATCGGTGCCAAAACGGATCGCGCCGTACTCGCGCTCGACCGCTTTGATCCGTCCCATCCAGTTGAACGCTTCACCCGGCATGGGCCTTCATCTCCTCGAACACTCTCCGGAGCGTGGCCTTGGTGAGGGGCTTCGCCTCGGCCGCGCGCGCGTTCCCGGCGGCGGGCGCCCCCTCATACGTGTAGTGGAGGTTCCACCGGTTGTTGAGATAGTACAGGCTTGCGATGTCGTCGTAGGACGGCATCAGGTAGAGGTCGACAACGCCTTCCGCACCTGGAGCGGTTCTGGCGACAGGCTCCAAAAACAGCCGAACGG
>JBEKCP010000347.1:0-6701 GCA_050014815.1 Thermoguttaceae bacterium
GGGGACAGTCCCCATTTGCCGGAACGGCCCGGAGGCGGGCACCATGCTCGCATGGTCGTCGCACAAATGGGGACTGTCCCCTTTTTCCGCTCTGTCCCCTTTTTCCACTATTACCTGCGATGCCTGGAGTTCGGCCAGGACGGCGGCGGCGCGGGTCCGGCGGGAGTCGGCGATCCGCCACCTGGGTCCGCACCATCGCCGGATCGTCGGATCGCTCAGGAACACGAAGGCCGTCTCGTCGGCGTCGCCCAGCTTGTAGCGGTTGCGGAAGAATTGGTATTCGGGCAGCGTCGAGATCGGCTTCGATCGGCCTTGCTGGACGGCCGCCAGAAAGCCCAACTGGTACGTCGAGTTGCTCACCACCACCGCGCCGTCGAGCCTTGCCACGTAGGTGGAGACGCTGCGGTCGGGCGCGACGAACCCCTGGTAATGCAGCCCGCCGACCTCGCCCCGAGCAGGCTTGGCCTCCGGGGTCGAGGCGGCCGCCAAGGCGATCCGCGTCAACAGCAGTTTCTCCAGCAGGTCCGGGTGCGGCGACTCGAACAGGAGCGCCACGTCCGTGCCCGTCGGAAAGTAAGGATCCGAGCCGGTCAGGGCCACGCTCTTGACCAGCGTCGGCCCGAGGAGCCGGGCGACGGTGCTCATCGAGAGGCCAAGCTGCCGCTCGTACCGCCGGACCACGCCGGCGTCCTCGGAGCGGGGCTGGGCCCAGCGCAGCACCGGCGTGTCGTGCTGGCTGGTCTCGTCGGCCATTACGAGGGCCGCCTGGAAGCTGGGGAAGAATACCGCATGCTGATCGGCGGGGATCTTCGCGGCCAGCGGATCCAGGGCCGGCTTGGCATCCTTCAAGAGCGGCTTCCAGTCGATCTCCTGGATGGTGATGCCTTCGAGGGACTCGATTAAGACGGGCATTTCATTGGGCCCGCGCGGGATCAAGGCGCGGTCGAGCTGGAGGTTTTCGCTCATGGCCCGGCCGCCGGTGAAGAGCTCGTAGGTCCGCGACAGGTCGTTGCCGCCGCCGAATGGCACCGGGGTCGTTGTGGGCGCGTTGTTCGGGGCAAGGTTCAGTTCGGCCCGTGCGAGGCGGACTTGGTGGCGGAACCACGCGGAGCCCGGAACGCCGCGTTGCAGCATGCGCTCATAATGCCATTCCTTGCCGGTGGAGAAGGCAGCTTTCGCCTCGGGTTTCGCCGCGGAGGTCGGCACTGTGAACCTGAGCGCCGCCATGCCCGAAAGATCGGAATTGGCCACGAACAGCCGGCCGGCGAGATCCTTGCCCGCTTCCGCCCGGATGAGAATGCGTACCCCGGGGCCAGGTTCCGCACGCGGGGCCGCCGGGGGAGACCCGACGAAGGGCCCGCCAAAAAAGGAATCGTCCGGTCTGCCGGCGCCGATCACGTAGACCTCGGCCGGCCCGTCCATCACCGCGTACGGTCGCATCCTCTGGAGCTTGGCCCACGCCCGCCAGTCCTGGTTCTCCCTCTTGGGCAGGCTCCCTTCAATGAGCTTCAACTCCTGCAAGGGGATGTTGTAGTAGGCGTCGCCGCCGAGGGCGGGCGCCGCAAACCCCAGTGCGATACAGAGGACGGTCATTCGCGTGGCGAGGGTCATGGATACTGTTCCTTTCGGTGTTCTTGCTTTGCCGGATTGTTGTGGCACGGTCTGGAGACCATGCCACAACGGGGCCCGAAGCGCGAGCGAGGGACCGGGGGGGAATTACCCTCGCTGGCGCGTCGGGCTGGTTTCTCGCACCCTGTGCCCGCCTATCTTCCCCAAAAAACGGGCCGATCGGCCCGCCATCTCCTCCAAGGCGATCTCCCGCGACCAATATAACGCGGCCGGGGCGCCGAAAGAAGGGTGGGCGCCGGACGCAACCGTCCACAGGCCGTCCGGGGACCTGCCCGGCTTGTTCGGCCAATTGATGAACGACTGCCAACGACATATCATATATCAAAGCACGACTGACAGGGCATTAGTGTCTTGATCGCGACTCCCCCCACCCCTCTCTCGGCGCCGACCGAAGGTCGGGCACCAGCCGAAGGCTGGTCGGGGGAGAGGCGAGTAATGGATGGACGGCCGCCTACCATGCTTCGTCACACCTTTGTCCACCTGCCCGGCGTCGGCTGCCATCGAGAGCGGACGCTCTGGAAGCAAGGGATTCTGGACTGGGACCGCTTCCTGGAAGCCGTCGAGGCCGGCGGATTGCGGCAAGGCGTTTACGAGTCGGCCGCACCGCTGGTGCGCCAATCCCTGGACGCCCTGGCCGCCGGCGACGCGGGCTTCTTCCACGGCCGCCTGCCGAGCCGCGAAACCTGGCGGCTCTACCCGGAGTTCGCCGACCGGGCCCTCTTCCTGGACATCGAGACCACCGGCCTGTCGCCCGACTACAGCGAGGTGACGGTGATCGGGGCCCTGGGCGGCGGCCGGCTGGCCTTGTTCCTGAAGGGCGTCAACCTCGACCAGTTCCCCGCCTATGTCCGGCAGTTCCCGCTCCTGGTGACGTTCAACGGCAGCCAGTTCGACGTGCCGTTTCTGCGGGCGCATTTTCCCAGGGCGCGGCTGTACCAGGCCCACATCGACCTCCGGTTCGCGCTGGCCTCGCTGGGCTATCGGGGCGGGCTGAAGGCCGTGGAGAGGAGTTTGGGACTGCGGCGCGACCCGGCGATCCAGGGTGTGGACGGGTTCGAGGCCGTCTATCTCTGGCACCGCTATCGCCGCGGCGACCGCCAGGCATTGCGGAAACTGATCCTCTACAATCTGACGGACGTGGTCAACCTGGTCGAGCTGATCGAGACGACGGTCAAGCTCAAGCATCCGCAATTGGCCTTTCCCGGCGAGATGCCGGCCCGCCAGCCCCCGGCCGCGATGAAGTTCGACGCCCGGGGCCTCGGGCCATGGATCGAGGAAACGCTGTCATCATGGGATCGTGCATGACCGTCGCGCCGGGTAGGGAGAATGCAGTCTTGAATCCCCCTTTGTGCGAAGTACAATGAGCGGGCGTCCCGTTGGCGGAGAAGGAAGATGAAAGCAACCGTCAAATGCTCCAATTGCGGCGCTGAAATCACCAACCTGAGCTTCACCTGGGGCAAGAAGTATTGGCTTTGGATGGCTCCTTTATTGGTACTGTGCTTTCTTCCAATGTGGAGATTGTACAAACCGAAAGGCGACTACCGGAAGGACCTGCAAATCAGCCGGTTGGAAACGCGGAAGGATGACAGCAAGATCGAAATCGTGGGCGCGATCCAGAACGCCGGCAAAACAACACATCGTCAACTCGAAGAGGCCGCGCAACGCCGCCATGCGAAGATTGGTCAATGGTGACCTTGGCGCTGGTCGCGCCGCTCAAGGAGAGCGTGCCCCTGTAAATTCCCGGCCTGGCATTTGCCGGAACGCTTGCGGTCAGCCAGATGGGTTGCATCATCGAAGCGTCTCCTGTGTTTCCGGGTGTCTGGTCGTTGACTGCCGTGACCTCAAGCCTATTCTCCGAACGCCTGGAGTTCGGCGCAGGAGGCGTACGCTCGTTTCGGATCATCGGAAGAGCCGGGCGCGCCGATGACGCGCACGGCGACAACCTCGACCGGCGCGGCCAGACGCAGGGTGAAGGTCCGGCCATAGGGGATGTTGCCGCTGAAAACCGGGTAATCGCCGAACTCGCCCACCGTTTCCCATGTGCCGCCCTTCTCGCGCTGGACCTGCACCTTGGGCTTGCCGACAAAATAGCCGCCTCCAAGTCCATCATTCCTCCCTCCTTGCACGAACACCACGCGACGGACGGCAACGGGTTTGTCGAGGGTGACGGCGAACCAGTCTTCCGCCGGCGCCTGTTTGCCGTCGCTCGTGTCGACGCTCGTATCGGGATCGTCATCGTTGATGCGGCTGGCGCCGCCGGCGTTGCGCGACTGGCTCGCCGTGCCTCCCCGCAGCAGACTCCCGCTCGGCAAGTGCAGCCAGACCTTGTAGTGTCCGCCGGCGTCGGCGAACGGGACCATTCGAATCTCGCGGGTCCCGCTTCTGACGTTGAACACCAGCGCCGTCTTCGTTGGATCCAGAGCGGCGGCCGCGTCCGCACCGGAAATGACCGCGCCGCCGACGGGCATGCCGGGCGCTTCCACGGCGGCCAGCACGAGCGGACCGTAGCACATCGCGGCCCTGCCCGCGTTGCCGTGCTCTCCGATGACGACGCGCGATCCCAGCGGCAGGTTCAACTCGATCTTGTCGCCCGGACTCCACTCGCGCTCAATCGCCGTGTAGCCGGGAGTCGTCTTGACCGCCTCGCCGTTGACCTGCACGGTCGCACCGCGGCACCAGGCGGGCATCCGCAGTTTGACGGCGAAGGACTTCTTCGCCGCCGGATTGACCGCGATGCGAATCCGCCCCTCCCCGGGGTAAAGCGTTTCGGTGACGAGCGAAACCGCCGTGCCGTCGCGGAGCGCGAGTTGGGCCGTGCCGGCGTCGTACAGGTTCACGACTGCGCCGTCGGCGTCCGTGGTGACGGCCAAGGTCGGGATCATCGACGTTATGCGCGGGCCGTTGGCCAGGCAGCAGTTACTGAAAAGCCCACCGAAGTTCTTGTTTCCCGCCATCGGGACGAAGTAGCTCCATCCGCCGCAGTCGGGCCTCTGCGCCCCGAGCAACTGATTGAGCACCGTGCGCTCCAATTGTTCCGCGAATCGCGCTTCGCCGGTCAGCCGCAACAACTGGGCGTTGAACTGGAACCAGGTGACGGTGACGCACGTCTCGGCGACTTCTCCGTCGTTCTGCAGAACGAAGTCGTCCTGAAAACCTTCTTTCCAACTCGAGGTGCCGGTGATGTAGAGCTTCTTGTCCACGATGTCCTGCCAGGCGATCAGGCAGGCGTCGAGAACCTGCCGGTCGCCGCCGACGGCCCGGTAGTACTCAAGCGCGCCGTTCAAGCAGGCCAGATATTCGTAGGCTTTGGTGCCAGGCGCAACGCGCTTGCTCGCGAGGAGATTGGCGACGGCGGGGTTTACCCAGACACGCTGAAGGTATTTGCAGAAATCCAGGTAACGCTGCTCCCCGGTGAAACGGTAGAGCAGCACCATCGGCTCCAGCACGCTGACGGCGGCCATGCCGCCGCAATAACCCATGCCCGTAATGTTGAGTTTGCCGGGCTCGTCGCCGAAGGTCTTGCAGAGCAGGTCGGCCATGCGGGTGCAGGTCGGCAACGGGTCGCGGTTGCCCGTGTGCTTGATGTAGGTGAGCAGTCCGATCAGGTTGTACTTGTGGACCCAGACATCCCAGGGCGAAGCCCATTGCTTCTTTTCGGTGAAGAGAAAGCCGTCTTCGCGTTGACACTTGCACAGTTCGGCAACGAAGTAGTCGAGCTTCTTGCGCAGCGTCGGGTCGCCGGTTCGCACCCACACGAGCGTGGCGGTTTGTATCCATTTGCCGCTCATTTCGCCGATCCAGTCCTCGCGGCCGGGCGGTTTGCGATAACCTGCCAGAAGCGGTTCCGCGTCGTATTTGATCAACTCGTTTTCGTTGCCGCCGACCCGCGCGCCGACCCAGCCGGTCAGGTGTACCCGGTCGGGAATCTGAAAATCTTGCCGGTCGGGCACGGCGCACGGGACCTTGTCCGGCAGCGCGCGAATAGTTTCCGCGGTCGATGCCTGCCGCGCCGAGATCAAGACGATGACCGCCATTGCAGACAAGATGTGCCTGGGTGTGTTCATGGGACGCCCTTTCATGTTGAAGAAAAGTGGGAAGCAGATTACCACGAGTCGGTGCGGAAGCTGATGGCCATGGCGGTGTTCGGGTACGACATGATGCGGAGGTAGTCCTCGATGTCCTCGTTGCGTTTCGGCGTTTGTGATTGTTCACGGGGTTCTTGCTCTTCTGATGCCCGCTGGAACCCCACGGCAGCGGGCCGACAATCATCATCTTGAACAGGGGAATTTGGCTTGTCAATCGCCCCCCACCCCCAAAGACTTTTCCAGAATTCTTGCGTTCGGCGGACAGGCGATTGGTCTTGATTGGGCGGCCAGGGATGCGTATTGTCCCGCACTATGAAACTGCGGGAACCGAGGTGCGATTCCGAACATGACCGGCTGGCCCAACGCATGGCCAAGCTGGAGGAAAAGCTGTTCAGGGTGATGGAACGTAACGCGCAGTTGGAAGAGGAAAACGCCCGGCTGCATGAACAAGTTGCTCGCCTGCAACAGCAGTTGGCCGCCGCGCGCAAGGATTCCTCGACCTCCTGCAAGCCGCCGTCGAGCGACATCGTGAAGCCGAAGAAGCCGTTGCCCAAGGGCGGCAAGAAGCGGAAGAAGGGCGGACAGCCGGGACATGAGCAGCACTTGCGGTCGCCGTTCCCCCCGGAGGCGGTCAACCACTTCCAACCCCACGCGCTCGACTGCTGCCCGGATTGCGGCGGCAAGCTGGTCCTTTCGCGGCGCGAACCGGAAGTGCTCCAACAGGTGGAAATCACCGAGACGCCGACCCTCGTGACGGAACATCAAGGCTTGGCCTACTGGTGCCCGCACTGCCGCACGGTCCACTACGCCCCGATGCCCGAGGCGGTGGTGAAGGCGGGGCTGTTCGGCCCGCGATTGACGGCCCTGGTCGCCTTTATGAAGGGCGTCTGCCACGCCTCGTTCTCCACGATCCGCAAGTTCCTCCGCGACGTGGTGCGGGTGGACGTTTCCCGCGGCTATCTGGCCAAGCTCATCGGCAAGGTGAGC
>JBEKCP010000348.1:0-6691 GCA_050014815.1 Thermoguttaceae bacterium
TTCGTGCCGGCCCGCGAGGCGACGATCGGCGTGGCCGACCGCATCTTTGCCCGCGTCGGCGCCAGCGACGAGCTGGCCCGCGGCCAAAGCACCTTCATGGTCGAAATGACCGAGACGGCCCGGATCCTCAACACGGCCACCCCGCGGAGCCTGGTGATCCTCGACGAGATCGGCCGCGGCACGAGCACCTACGACGGCATCTCGCTGGCCTGGGCCGTGGTCGAGTACCTCCGGGAGCACATCGGCTGCCGCACCTTGTTTGCGACGCACTACCACGAGCTGACCGACCTGGAGAAGTCGCTCTCGGGGGTCAAGAATCTCAACGTGGCGGTCCGGGAGTGGCAGGACGAGGTGGTCTTCCTGCACAAGATCATCAACGGGGCGGCCGACAAGAGCTACGGCATCCACGTGGCCCGGCTGGCGGGCGTGCCCCGGGAAGTCGTCGAGCGGGGCAAGGAGATCCTGTCGCTCTTGGAGGAAAAGCACCTTTCCGCCCGGGGCCGCGCCGCGACGCCCATGCCCGAGAAGGAGCCCCATCTCCAACTGACGCTCTTCGGCCCCTCCGACCATCCGCTCTTGGACGAGTTGCGGCGGACGGACCTCGACCGCCTGACGCCCCTGGCGGCGCTCGAACTCCTGCAACGATGGAAGGAAGAATTGCAGCGGGGAGGGGGGTAGCGAATTGATTCATCCTGCTCGACTTCGATCTTCATTTCCTACCTCTTCCCTTACTCTGCCGCACGGGGTGCGTTCAGGCAACATCTTTGCCGACAATCCTATAGTGGTCAAACGGGTATGGAAGGATTACAATTCGGGTGCCTTGGTGAGCGTCCAAGAATAACTTCGTAGGTGCCTCGCACCGGCCCTCACCCCCTGCCCCTCTCCCACTCGTGCCGCTGCGGCACGCGGGAGAGGGGAAAGAGGAGACTCCCATGCCGCTTGTTGTCGTCGGATCGGTGGCCTTGGACAGCGTCGAGACGCCGCACCAGCGGCGGGACAACGTGCTGGGGGGCTCGGCCGTCTTCTTCTCCTATGCGGCCAGTTACTTCACCGCCGTCCGGCTGGCCGGGGTCGTGGGCGAGGACTGGCCGGCCGAGCACACCCGCATGCTCCAGGCCCGGAACATCGACACGGCCGGCCTCCAGGTGGTCCCCGGCGGCAAGACGTTCCGCTGGCGGGGCCGGTATCTGCCGAACATGAACGACCGCGAGACGCTCGAACTGGAGTTGAACGTGATGAGCCGGTTCGAGCCCGCGTTGCCGGAGTCGTATCGGCGGTGCCGATTCCTCTTCCTGGCCAACGGATCGCCCGAGTTGCAAATGAAGGTGCTCGACCAGTGTCCCGGCGCCGAGTTGACCGTGGCCGACACGATGGACCATTGGATCCGCGACGCGCGGCCCGACCTGGTGCGGCTCCTGGCGCGGATCGACGGCCTGGTGCTCAACGACAGCGAGGCGAAGCTCTTGACGGGCGAGGAGAACCTGGTTCGGGCAGGCCAGGCGGTCCGCGCGATGGGCCCCCGGTTCGTCGTGATCAAGAAGGGCGAGCACGGGGCGATGTTCTTCAGCCGGCACGAGACCTACGTCCTGCCCGCCTACCCCACGCCCGACGTCGTCGATCCCACGGGGGCCGGCGACAGCTTTGCCGGGGGCATGATGGGCTACCTGGCCCAGCAGGGCAGCTTCGACCCCAAGACGCTCAAGGAGGCCATGGCCTGCGGCACGGTCGCCGCCAGTTTCACCGTCGAGGATTTCAGTCTGGACCGGCTCCGCCAGATCGGCCGCGAGGACATCGACCGCCGCATGGCGGAGTACCGGCAGATGCTGACGTTTTGATTGCGAAGCGGCAAGCGAAAACAGAAGTTGTCAGTCGTCAGTTGTCAGTTGCAACGGACAACGGACCACGGACGACAAATCCCAATCACTTATTTCCAATGTCGTCCACTATCCGCACCTTTATTGCCGTTGAAACCAGCGAGGCCGTCCGCCGGCGGGCCGTAGAACTTGAGCGGAAGCTCGACGCGGCCCGGGCAGACGTCAAGTGGGTCGAATCTCACAACCTGCACCTGACGGTGAGATTCCTGGGCGACGTGGCCGAGCCGAACCTCGCAGAGGTTTGCGAGGCGGTGCGGCAGGCAGTCGTCGGCCTGCCCCCCTTCGACATGGAGGTCCGCTCGGCGGGGGCGTTCCCCAACGCCGGCCGGCCGCGGACCGTCTGGCTGGGGGCCCGCGAGGGCGCGGAGGCGATGGTGGCCCTTGCGGCCGCGGTCGAAAAGGCCATGGCCGCCCTCGGCTTTCCCAAGGAGGCCCGGCGGTTCGAGCCGCACCTGACCATCGGTCGGGTCCGCGGCGGTGGAGCGGCCATCGCCGAGCTCGGCCGCCTGCTCCGGCAAGAGGCGGAGTTCGACGCCGGGCGGTTCCGCGTCGCCGAGACGGTCGTCTTCTCCAGCGTGTTGGGCCCCAAGGGCCCAACCTACACGGCTCTCAGCCGCGCGCCGCTGGGCGGATAGGAAGATTGCAAATTGAGGATTGCAAATTGCAAATTGAGAACTGCAAATCCTAAATTTGCAATTTGCAATACTCAATTTGCAATTTGCAATGATTTGCCCGGTGCGAAGACAGACGGCAGACGACGCCGGCGTAAGGGGATGGGCCAATGGACTCCTGGGAAGTCGTCGTCGTGGGGGCGGGACCGGCGGGGCTGATGGCGGCGTGTGGCGCGGCCCGGCGCGGCCGCCGGACGCTCCTGGTCGAGAAGAACCGCGCGGCCGGGGCCAAGATCCTCCTCTCCGGCGGCTCCCGTTGCAACCTGACCCACGCCTGTCCGCCCAGCGGCATCCGCGAGGCATTCGGGCCGCAAGGCCGCTTCCTCCATTCGGCCCTGGCCGCCCTCGGACCGGAGGAGGTCGTCGAGTGGTTCGAGGCGGAAGGGGTTGCCACCAAGGTCGAGTCGGGCGGCAAGGTCTTTCCAAAGACGGATCGGGCCGCCGACGTGCTGGCCGCCCTGGTGGCACGGCTCCAGCGAAGCGGCGCCGCCACCGCCTTCGGCGAACCGATCTCCAGGATCGAGCGGACCGACGAGGGGCTCCGGCTGGTCACGCCTCAGCGAACGCTCCTGGCCCAGAGCGTCGTGCTGGCCACCGGCGGGATGTCGTATCCCACCAGCGGCTCGACCGGCGACGGCTACCACTGGGCCACGACCCTGGGCCATGCCGTCGTAACGCCGCGGCCGGCCCTGGTGCCCATCACGACGCACGCCGAGTGGGTCCGGCAACTACAGGGGATCACGCTGGCGGACGTCCGGCTCCGCGTGGTCGAGGGGAAAAAGGTTTCAGGTGCCAGGTGTCAGGTATCAGGTGTCAGGTGTCAGGTGCCAGGTGCTAGGTATCAGGGGGCAGGGGGTGATTCTTCCTGCCTGGCCCAGCGGCGCGGTGCGATCCTGTTTACCCATTTTGGCGTCTCCGGCCCGGCGGCGCTGGACATTAGCCGGGTGGTCAGCGGACACTCCGAGTCCGACACGCTCGTGTTGGAGTGCGACCTGGCGCCGGACACCAGCGCGGAAACGGTCGAGGCAACGATCCGGCAGATGTGTCCCACGGACGGCAGGCGGCTGGCCGTCGGCATCCTTGAAACGTGGGTCCCGCAGCGATTGGCCCGGACGATCGCCGGGCAAGCCGGGGTCGCCCCGGACCGCCGGGCGGCCGAGCTGACGCGGGGCGAGCGGCAATCGCTGGTCGGCCGGTTGAAGCGGCTGGAAATCCCGGTCGCCGGGACGATGGGTTTTCGCAAGGCCGAAGTCACCGCCGGCGGCGTGGCCCTGGAGGAGGTCGATTCGAGCACGCTCCAGAGCCGGCGGGTGCCGGGGCTCTACTTCGCCGGCGAGATACTGGATCTTGACGGGCCCATCGGCGGCTACAATTTCCAGGCCGCCTTCAGCACCGGCTGGTTGGCCGGGCGCAACGCGTAACAGCCCAAAGCACGAAATCCGAATGTCGAAATCCGAAACTCAAAGCACGAATGTTCCAAACCCGTTTCTGTCATTCCGATTTCCGTATTTGAATTTGTTTCGGATTTCGTGTTTCGAATTTCGGAGTTCCTTTCCGCTCACTCGTCGATCACTTCCGGGTCGAAGAGCGTGCCGGTGGGCTCACTGCGGGGTTGTTGGATCTCTCGCAACAGGTGCTGTGTCAAGAGGCTGTGATAGCGGCTGTAGATGAAATAGATCACGAGCCCCAGCGCCAGCCAGATCAACAGCCGCAGCCAGGTCCGTACCGGCAGGAAGAGCATCAGGGCCAGGTTGATGAAGATCCCTAAGGGGGCGACGATCCCGAGCGCCGGGCAGCGGAACGGCCGATGGGCCTCCGGCCGCCGGACTCGCAAGATCCACACGGCCGCGCAGACCATGACAAAGGCCAACAGCGTGCCGACGTTTACCATCTTTTCGAGTTCGAGGATCGGCGTCAGGGCCGCCGCCGCGCAGATCGCCGCGCCGGTGACCATGGTGGCGATGTGCGGCGTGCGGAAGCGGGGGTGGATCGCGCCGAAGATTTTTGGCAAAAGGCCGTCCCGGGACATGGCCATAAAGATCCGCGCCTGGCTGAGAAAGAGGACCAAGAGCACGCTGGTCATGCCGGCCAGTCCGCCGACGGCGATCACGGCGCCGGACATCTTCAGGACGGTGCTGCCTTCGGCGGCGGCCCGCTGGGTAAAGGCCTCGGCAATCGGCGCCTTGATGTCGATGCTCGGATAGGGAACCATTCCCGTCACCACGCCGGCCACCAAGACGTACAGCACCGTGCACACCCCCAGCGACACGAGGATTCCGATGGGCACGTCCCGCTGCGGTCGGCGGGCCTCCTCGGCGTGGGTCGAGATCGAGTCGAAGCCGATGAAGGCGAAGAAGACGATTGCCGCCCCGAGCATGATGCCCGACAGGCCGTAGGGCATGAAGGGGCTCCGCACGGCGTCGTCGATGGGCACGAGCCAGCGGTTCAGGCCGACAAAGGCCAGCACGCCCCAGGACTCGACCTCTGCCTCCCGGCTTTCCTCGCTCTCGACTTGAGGAAGGAGCGTGTCGGCGACCAAGCGGCGATCCGCGTCGGTCTGCGGCAATTGCGGCGCGAGTTTGGCGCGCAGGTCCGCCAATTGCCCGTCGGCCTCGGTGCCCCCGATGCGGCCTTCCTGCTGGAGTCGAGCCATCTCCCGCGTCTGCCGGACAAGCCGGTAGCTGGCGACCACCTCGCGATTTACCTCCTTGAAGCGTTCCTTGGTGAAATCCCCCTCCGCGCGGAGGTGCTTTTCCACGAGGCTGGGAATGACTTTCTCTTCCTGCGGAAGGGCCCGCTCCGCCACGGGGATGCCGTGCCAATTGGCCGGGCTGACATAGGCCCAGCCGAGGGCGATGACGAAGAGCACCACCACCAGCTTGACCATGACGAGGGTGGCGTTGGTGCGGGCACTTTCGCGGATGCCGACCACCAGCACGGCGGTCACCAGGCCCATGATGACGACCGAAGGAAGGTTGAGGATGCCGCCGCTGAAGGGGTCATTGGAGAGGGCCTCGGGGACAGGGCGCAGGCCCACCGCGCCGAGCAGCGTGTTGAGGTAGCCGGTCCAGGCCGAGGCGACGACCGAGCAGCCCATGGCGTATTCGAGGATCAGGTCCCAGCCGATGATCCAGGCGAAGATTTCGCCCAGCGTAGTGTAGGCGTAGGTGTAGGCGCTGCCGGCCACGGGGGCCATGGCGGCGAACTCGGCGTAGCACATCGCCGCCAATGCACAGCCCAGCCCGGCGATGGCGTAGGAGATGATGACCGCGGGTCCGGCGTCCAGCGCGGCCGCGCGGCCGGTCATCACGAAAATGCCCGCCCCGATAATGCAGCCGATCCCCAGGGCCGTCAGGGCGACCGGGCCCAGCACGCGGTGCAGCCGGTGCTCGCCGGCCGCTTCGGCCAGCAGCGTTTCCAGGTCCTTCCGGGCGAAGATGTGCTTCCAGCTCACGCGGGTTCTCCTACTCCTCAAAGCTGCCGCTGGGCCGCCGCGCGGAGGATCGTGTACCACCGCCGCAGGGCGTCCAGCATGACCAGCGTCGTCAGCACCAGCATGATGCTCGCCAGCGCGCACATCAGCTTCAGCGAAAAGGCCTTCGCCGGATCCAGGGACGGGTCGGCCAGATCCTGCCACCACGCCTGGATCCGCAGCACCGCGGCGAAAAACACCGTGACCACGACAAACCCGAGCGGCACGGCCGTGCACAGGGCATAAATCCGCTTCGGCGCATGCTTGAGCAAATAGCTGGTGCCGACAGCGAGGGCAATCGCCGCCAGAAGCTGGTTGGCAATGCCCATCATGTTCCACAGGGTGTCGATGCTGCCGGTATAAACCAGGTATCCCCAGAGGAGGCAGACCAGCAGGCTCATCGAGACGTTCAAGAGCCAATTGGTCTGGTGCCCCTCGGCGGGCCGGCGGCGGAACTGGGAAAGCGAGTCCTCGAAGATGAACCTCGCCACGCGCGTGCCGGTCTCCAGAAGCGTGAGGATGAAAAGCGCCTCGAACATGACCACGAAGTGGTACCAGTAGGCGGCCATCTGGCGCATACCGGGGATTTCCGAGAAGATCTTGACCATCCCCGCGGCGAGCGTCACGCCGCCGCCCACGCGGCTTGCCAATTCCTCGTGCATGCCGGCCTCGAG